>NZ_JBVHHY010000004.1:0-280491 GCF_055560835.1 Kitasatospora sp. NPDC023120
ATGTTCTTGGGCGCGAAGTAGAACAGGGTGGGTGCCACCGCGTTCTGGTTCATCCCGGTCTGGGGGGCCGAGGCCATGTCCGACCAGTTGGTGAACGGAGCGAACGCCATCGAACCGTACGAGGAGCCGTTCACGTTCGAGGCGTAGACCAGGTGCTTGCCCTGGTACACCACGTTGGTGAAGTCCTTCACGGAGGCCCAGCCGTTCGCCGGCTGCGCCAGCGCACCGGTCGAGGACCAGCGGTACGTCGACGGCAGGGCACAGGACCCGCCCGGCGGAGTGGAGGACAGGCCGGTCCACTTCTGGTTGCTGCCGCCGTTGCACGTCCAGATCTGCACCACCGTGCCGTTGGCGGTGCCGGCGCCGCTGACGTCCAGGCACAGCCCGGACTCCACGCCGACCACCGTGCCGTCGGCGTTCACCCGCCACTGCTGGTTGGCGCCGCCGCTGCAGGTCCAGATCTGCACCCGGGTGCCGGCCGTGGTGGCGTGGCCGGGGACGTCGAGGCACTTGTCGCCGTAGACGGTGAGCTGGTTGCCGGACGTGGCCGTCCACAGCTGGTTGGTCCCGTTCGAGCAGTCCCAGATCTGCACGGACGCGCCGTCGCTCTGGCCGGCGTTCTGCACGTCGAGACACCGGCCGGACCCGACACCGCGCAGGGCACCGCTGGTGGCCGCCTGGGCCGCCGGACCGGCGACGAGCATCGCCGCCAAGGCCGCCACGGCCGCCACCACGGCGGTGAGCACCACGGACGAACGCGGGCGGGACACCCGCGGGCGGCTCACTTGAAGCTCCAGTGCTGGTTGGCGCCGCCGGTGGCGTCCCAGATCTGGACGGGGGTGCCGTTGCCGGTCTGGCCGCCGGGGGTCTCCAAGGCGCGGCCGCTGGCGACGTTGGTCAGGGTGTAGGTGCCGTCGCCGTTGCGGGCGGCCTTCCAGTGCTGGTTGGCACCGCCGTTGGCGTCCCAGACCTGCATCCTCGTCCCGTTGCCCGTCTGGCTGCCCGGCTGGTCCAGGACCCGGCCGCTGGCGAGGTTGGTCAGGGTGTAGGTGCCGTCGCCGTTGCGGTCGGCCCGCCACTGCTGGTTGGCGGCGCCGCTGGCGTCCCAGACCTGGAGCGGGGTGCCGTTGCCGTTCTGGCCGGCGGGCTCGTCGAGGACGCGCCCGGCAGCGGCGGCGGAGAGCGTGTAGACGGCGCCGGAGACGATGTCCCCGCTCGGGGTGCCGCCGCCGGCGCCGTTGAGGGTGGTGAGCACCGCGCCGTAGGCGGCCTTCTTGTTGCCGTTGCCGTCGAACAGCAGCGGGTTCTCACCGGTGCGCCAGGAGTCGCTGTCGCGGATGCCCCAGACGGTGATGCCGGTGCAGCGGGGGGTGTCGAGGCAGGCCCGGACGGTGTCGGCGTAGGCGTTGGCGGGGGCCTGGGCGATGTCGAGTTCGGTGAGCTGGACGTCCACGCCGAGGGCGGCGAAGTTGGCCAGGGTGGTGCGCAGGCTGGCCGGGGGGCCGCCGGCACCGAAGTGGCTCTGGAAGCCGACGCAGTCGATCGGGACGCCGCGGGACTTGAAGTCCTTGACCATGCGGTAGACGCCCTGGGTCTTGGCGTCCGACCAGTTCTCGATGCTGTAGTCGTTGTAGCAGAGCTTGGCCGCGGGGTCGGCGGTGCGCGCGGTGCGGAAGGCCTCCTCGATGAAGCCGTCGCCGAGGACGTCCTGGAAGACCGAGCTGCGGTGGCGGCCGCTGCCGTCGTCGGCGAAGGCCTCGTTGACCACGTCCCAGGCGTAGATCCTGCCCTTGTAGTGGGTGGCTTCCTGGGTGATGTGGTTGTTCATCACGTTGCGCAGGGTGGTGGCGTCGTTGATGGAGCGGACCCAGCCGGGCAGTTGGGAGTGCCAGACCAGGGTGTGGCCGCGCATCTTCTGGCCGTGTGCGCCGGCGTGGTTGACGATCGTGTCGGCGGGGCCGAAGTTGAACGACCCCCGGGAGGGCTCGGTCGTGTCCCACTTCATCTCGTTCTCCGGGGTGATCGTGCTGAACTCCCGGTCGAGGATGGTGGAGTACGTCGAGTCGCCGAGCCGGCCCGCGGCCACCGCGGTGCCGAAGTAGCGGCCGCTGCCGGCCGCCGCCGCACCCAGCGTGCTCGCCCCGGCGCCGTGGGCGGCGGAGCCCGCGGTGATGACCGTTACCGAGCTGACGGCGAGGCACGCGGCGGCCGTCAGGACCTTGCGGGGACGTTTCTTTTGAGTGAGCCATGACATGACGGATCGTGCTCCTTTGGGTGGGGGATGGCCTCCGCGCCGGTGTGGCCGGCGCTTCGTCCCGACGGGAGGGCTCGTCCTGACGTGTCGACACGCCTGTGAGCGCTAACAATTCACGCGAAGGCGCGCTCTGACCGACATGCCCAGGCGGCCCTCAGGCAAGGCGATGCGCGTCGTCAGCAGGTGCCTGACGGCGTCGCGGAGGCGGTGCACGGAATCGACCTGTCACCAACGCCGCTGACCCCGACGGTGGTTGACGAACACGACCCGGAACCGAGGTCGCAGTTCGGACTTGTCGACGGCGACAGTGTTGGCCCGGCTCCGAGAGGCTGTCAACGCTTTCGGTCAAAACTTCGACATGTTCGGCGTGCTCTCGCACCGGCGAATCGGGCCATCGGGCGGTGTCGGCCCTGGTGGCGGCGAGCGCGGGCGGTCCAGCGGCACGTGCTGCGGCAAGGACCCCTTTCGAAAGTTTCGGAAGCCGTGACCGCGGGAAGGCCCGGGCCGTACCGGCTCGGCCGGTCGGACCGTGCCCGGGTCAGCGCCGGCCGGGCGGCACGGTGCTGGAACGCACCACCAGGGTGGTCGAGAGTTCGAGCCGGGTGGGGGTGGCCGGGGCCTCCCCGGTGCGCAGGGCGAGGATCAGACGGGTGGCCTGTTCGCCCATCTCGCGCAGGGGTTGGCGGACGGTGGTGAGCGCGGGGCTGCTCCACTGGGCGATGTCCAGGTCGTCGTAGCCGACGACGGACAGGTCCTCGGGCACGCGCAGTCCACGGACCCGGGCGGCCTCCATGACGCCGAGCGCCTGCAGGTCGCTGCCGGCGAAGATCGCGGTGGGCGGCTTCGGGAGCTCCAACAACCGCTTGGCGCGGGCGAATCCGCCCTCGGCGTGGAAGTCGCCGAAGGCGGTCAGGGCGGGGTCGACCCCCAGTCCGGCCATGGACATCGCGGAGCGGTAGCCGTCCAGTCGGGCCAGCGAGCAGAGGGTGTCCGCGGGGCCGGTGACGATGGCGATGCGCCGGTGGCCGAGTTCGATCAGGTGCCGGGTGGCGGCGAGACCGCCGGCCCAGTTCGCCGAGCCCACCGAGGGCACGTCCGGATCGGGGTTGCCGGCCGGGTCGATGATCACGAACGGGATGGACCGCGCCCGCAGTTGGCGCTTCAGCTCGGGCGGCAGGCTGGAGAAGACCAGGACCACCCCGAGGGGACGACGTCGCAGCACCGCGTCGATCCACTCCGGTCCCGGTGCGTGGCGTGAACCGCTGCGGGTGACCACCATCGCCGCGCCGTGCTCGCTCGCCACGGCCTCGACGCCGCGCAGGAGTTCCATCGCCCAGAGGCTGTCGAGCTCGTGGAAGACGATCTCGACGAGGGGCGCCTCGGCGCTGCTGCGCGCGGCGCGCCGGTAGTCGTGGGCGCGCAGGATCCTCTCGACGCGGACGCGGGTGGGCGCCGAGACATCGGTGCGGCCGTTGAGCACCTTCGAAACCGTCGAAACGGAGACCTCGGCCTCGCGCGCGATGTCGGCCAGTGTCACCCGCCCCAGTTCATCGCCCTTTTCCATGGACGCAGCATAGGCCACGGGCGGCGCAGGGGCAGTTGACGCATCACGCTTCAGTAACCGTCGGTACGAGGGATTGACCCGAAACGTCTCCGCAACCTAGCGTCCGGCGCAGCGTGGATTTCGAGAAGCGGATCGAAACTTTAGGAGACTGCTGATGAAGCGACGCGCGTTAGTCGGTGCGCTCGGTCTGGCCGTGGCCGTGGTGGGGATGACCGCCTGCGGCAGTGGAGGGTCCTCCGCCGGCGGGGACTCCGGCACGATCCACGTGCTGGTCTACGGGGACGCCAGCAACAAGGTCGAGAAGCAACTGGTCGAGACCTTCAACAAGAGCTCGAAGGTCAAGGCCGTCCTGGACACCATCCCCGGCGCGGACTACCAGGCCAAGCTCAACACCGTCATCAACACCCCGCAGGCGCCGGACGTCTTCTTCAACTGGGGCGGCGGCAGCATCCAGCCCTATGTGAAGTCCGGCCTGTTGCTTCCGTTGGACGACATGATCGCCGCGGACCCGGGGCTGAAGAGCAACTTCCTGCCCTCGGTGTTCAACACCGCGGTGATCGACGGCAAGTCCTACGGCATCCCGATGCGCGGCACCCAGCCCGTGCTGCTGTTCCACAACAAGAAGGTGCTGGCGGACGCGGGCCTGAAGGTCCCCAAGACCTGGGACGACCTGCTCGACGCCGTCCGGGTGCTCAAGGGCAAGGGCGTCACCCCGTTCGCCCTCGGCGGTGGTGACCAGTGGCCGACCCTGATGTGGTACGAGTACGTCTTCGACCGCGTCGCGGGCCCCGAGCTGTTCCAGAAGGCGCTGTCCGGCGACAAGAGCGCCTGGGAGAGCGAGGACGCGAAGAAGGCCCTGGGCATGCTCAAGCAGCTGGTCGACGCCGGCGCGTTCGGCTCGAACTTCGACTCGGTCAAGTTCACCGACGGCGGCTCCCCGGCGCTGCTCGCCAAGGGCAAGGCGGCCTTCGAGCTGATGGGTTCCTGGGAGTACGCCACCCAGCAGGACGCCGACCCCGACTTCGCCAAGGGCAACCTCGGGTACGGCGCGTTCCCCGGCATCCCCGGCGGCAAGGGCGACCCGGCCAACGTGGTCGGCAACACGAACAACTTCTACTCGGTGCTGAAGAAGAGCAAGCACCCCGAGGCGGCGGCAGCCTTCCTGAAGCTCATGTACTCCGACGAGTTCGTCAAGGCACAGCTGGCGATCGGCAACCTGCCGACCACCACCAACACCGAGCAGTTCCTCGGCACCGCGGCCAACCCCGACTACTCGAAGTACCAGTACGACCTGGTCAAGGCCGCCCCCTCGTTCCAGCTGTCCTGGGACCAGGCGTACCCGCCGGCCGCCAACACGCCGATCCACACCGCCGTCCAGCAGTTCTTCGACGGCAAGCTCGACGTGGACGGCTTCGTCAAGGCCATGCAGGCCCTGCCCGCCTCCTGAGGGGAACCGCCATGAGTGCTTCCTCCCTCGTGTCCGCCTCCGGCCGCCGCCGGCGGGGCGCCGGTCCGGTTCCCCGCCCACGGGCGGCGGGTCGGACCGGCGTCGGGGTGACCCGTCCGGGCCTCGTCTGGGCGGTGCCCGCGACGGTGTTCTTCCTGCTGTTCGCGATCGTGCCGCTGGTGCTGGTGGCGGTGCTCTCCTTCACCAGCTGGAACGGCGTCGACGCCCCGACGTTCAACGGCCTCGCCAACTGGACCAAACTGCTGCACGACCCGGTGATGACGCAGAGCATCTGGCTGACCCTGCTGCTGACCGCGGCCGGCGTGGTCGTGCAGACCCCGGTGAGCATCCTGCTGGGCGTGTGGGCGGCCGGCCACCAGCGCAACCGCGCCGTGCTGTCCGCGATCTTCTTCGTCCCGCTGCTGCTGTCCGCGACCGCGGTCTCGGTGGTCTGGCGCGCCATCCTGGATCCCAACTTCGGCGTGCCCTCGGAGCTGGAATGGCTCTTCGGCGACGGCAACCTGATGGGCAGTCAGGGAAGCGCCATCGCGGTGCTCACCTTCGTCGGCATGTGGCAGTGGACGCCCATGCACGCGCTGCTCTACCAGGGCGGCGCCCGGGCGATCCCGCAGGTGCTCTACCAGGCCGCGTCGATCGACGGCGCGGGCAAGGTGCGGCAGTTCCTCCACATCACCCTGCCGCAGCTGCGCAACACCGCCATCACCTCGATGATCCTGATGGTGGTCGGCGGACTCACCACCTTCGACACCGTCCTCATCCTCACCCAGGGCGGTCCCGGCACCGACACCACCAACAGCGCCTACTACATGTACCGACAGGCCTTCAAGAGCTTCGACTTCGGCGCGGGCTCGGCGATCGCCCTGGTCCTCGTGGTGGCAGCCACGCTGATCTCGCTCGCCGTCGTGCGCCTGTCCGGCTACGACAGGATGCGCAGCACCACGGAGGGACTGTGATGCGCCGGCGCCCCAACCACCTCGCCGGGCTCGGCTCGCTGGTCTGGCTGGCCCTGGTGGGCTTCCCGCTGTACGTCCTGCTGATCTCCACCTTCCGGACCCGCTCCGACTACTCCTCGCAGGGGCCGCTCACCTTCCCCTCCGAGCTGACCCTGCAGAACTACGTCGACGACTTCTCCAACGGCTTCGGCCGGGACTTCCTCAACACGCTCGTGGTCACCGTGAGCGTGGTCGCCATCGTGCTGCTCGTGGTGCCCCCGCTCGCCTACGCCATCGTGCGGGCCCGGGGCAGGACCATCGGCACGGTCTTCCGGATCTTCCTGCTGGGGTTGGCGATCCCGGCGCAGGCCGTGATCGTGCCGATGTTCTACGTGATCAGCAAGGCCGGCCTCTACGACCACCTGATCGGCGTCATCCTGCCCACGGCGGCGTTCTGCCTGCCGGTGTGCACGCTGGTCCTCACCGGGGCCATGCGGGACATCTCCGGCGAGCTCTACGAGGCCATGGCCATGGACGGCGCCTCGCCGTGGCGGGTGTTCTGGCAGCTGGTGCTGCCGCTGTCCAGGGGCGGACTGTCGTCCGTCGTGGTCTTCGCCGCCCTGCAGGCGTGGAACGGCTTCCTGTTCCCGCTGATCCTCACCCAGTCGGAGGGCACCAAGGTCATCACCCTCGGCCTGTACGACTTCCAGACCGAGCACGGTGTCGACGTGCCCGGCCTGCTCAGCGCCGTCGTGCTGTCGATGCTCCCCGTCTTCGTCGTCTACCTGTTCGCCCGACGTGCCTTGGTCCAGGGCCTCATGGGCGTCGGAGGAAAGTGACCGGCAACATGAACCTCGCCGCCCCGTCCGCTGACCCGACCGACCGCTGGCGCGACCGCGCGCTCAGCCCCGAGGAACGCGCGCACGCCCTGATCGCCGAGATGACGCTGCCGGAGAAACTGGCCCAGCTCGTCGGCGTCTGGGTCGGCGCCTCCGACGAGGGCGGCGACGTCGCCCCGCACCAGCACGACATGGAGGAGGCACCCGACCTCGACGACCTGCTCCCGTCCGGACTGGGCCAGTTGACCCGGCCATTCGGCACGGCACCGGTCGACCCGGCGCTGGGCGCGCTCTCGCTCGCCCGCAGCCAGCAGCGCATCGCCGCCGCCAACCGGTTCGGCATCCCCGCCCTCGCGCACGAGGAGTGCCTGGCCGGGTTCGCCGCCTGGGGCGCCACCGCCTACCCGGTGCCGCTCTCCTGGGGCGCCACCTTCGATCCGGACCTGATCCGGCGGATGGCCGCCGCCATCGGCCGCGACCTGCGCGCGGTCGGCGTCCACCAGGGCCTCGCCCCGGTCCTCGACGTCGTCCGCGACGCCCGCTGGGGCCGGGTCGAGGAGACCATCGGCGAAGACCCCTACCTGGTCGGCACGGTGGCCACCGCCTACGTCCAGGGCCTGGAGTCCGCGGGCATCGTGGCCACGCTCAAGCACTTCGCCGGCTACTCCGCCTCGCGCGCCGGACGCAACCTCGCCCCCGTGGGCATGGGCGCCCGCGAACGTGCCGACGTCATCCTCCCGCCCTTCGAGATGGCGGTGCGCGAGGGCCGCCCCCGGTCGGTCATGCACGCCTACACCGACACCGACGGCGTCCCCTCGGCCGCCGACGAGGCGCTGCTCACCGGACTGCTGCGCGACACCTGGGGCTTCGAGGGGACGGTGGTCGCCGACTACTTCGGCATCGCCTTCCTCAAGCTGCTGCACGGCGTCGCCGGGGACTGGGCCGAGGCGGCGGCCCTCGCCCTCGCCAGTGGCGTGGACGTGGAGCTGCCGACCGTCAAGACCTTCGGCGAGCCGCTGCTGCGCGCCGTCGAGGACGGGACGGTGCCCGAGGCGCTGGTCGACCGGGCACTGCGCCGGGTGCTGGTGCAGAAGGCCCAACTCGGCCTGCTGGACGAGGACTGGGACGCCGTCCCGGCGGCGCTCTCCGGCCGCCCGCTCGACGATCCGGGAAGGCTGCGGGGCTCGGTCGACCTGGACGGCCCGGAGAACCGCGCCCTGGCCCGGGAGATCGCCGAGCGGGCCGTGGTGCTGCTGCGCAACGACGGCACCCTGCCGCTGCGCCACCCCCACCGGATCGCGCTGATCGGCCCCAACGCCGACACCCCGACCTCGGTGCTCGGCTGCTACGCCTTCCCCGTGCACGTCGGCGGCCAGCACCCCGACGTGCCGATCGGCATCGAACTGCCCACGCTGCGGCAGGCCTTGGCGGCGGAGTTCCCCGGCAGCGAGATCCGGACGGCGGCCGGGGCGAGCATCGACGGGTCCGACACCTCCGGCTTCGCCGAGGCCGTCGAGGCGGCCCGGCGCGCCGATGTCGTGATCGTCGCCCTGGGCGACCGGGCCGGCCTGTTCGGGCGCGGCACCAGCGGCGAGGGCTGCGACGCCGAGTCCCTGGGGCTTCCGGGCGTGCAGCAGCAGTTGCTCGACGCGCTGCTGGACACCGGCACGCCGGTCGTGCCGGTGCTGCTGGCCGGCCGACCCTACGCGCTGGGGCGTGCGGTGACCGAGGCGGCGGCCCTGGTGCAGACCTTCTTCCCCGGCGAGGCCGGCACCGAGGCGATCGCCGCCGTGCTCAGCGGCCGGACCGACCCCTCGGGCCGACTGCCCGTCAGCATCCCGGCCCGCCCGGGCGTCCAGCCCTCCACCTACCTCGCCGCCCGGCTGGCCGGTCCGAGCGAGGTCTCCAGCACCGACCCCACCCCCGCGTTCGGGTTCGGGCACGGCATCGGCTACACGACGTTCGCCTGGACCGACCTCGAGGTGGAGCAGGCCACCACCGCGACCGACGGGGTGGTCGGCCTCGCCTTCACCCTGCGCAACACCGGCGACCGGACCGGCAGCGAGACCGTCCAGCTCTACCTGCACGACCCGGTCGCCAGCGTGGTCCAGCCGGTGCAGCGGCTGATCGGCTACCGGCGGATCACCCTCGCCGCGGGCACGCAGACGCGGCTCCGGGTCGGCGTCCCGGCGGACCTCGCGTCGTTCACCGGGCGCGACGGGCGGCGCATCGTGGAGCCGGGGGAGTTGGAGCTGCGCGTCGCCGCCTCCAGCACCGACATCCGGCTCACCGCGACCGTCCGGCTGGACGGGCCGGTCCGCGTCCTGGACCACACCCGGCGCCTGCACCCCACGTTCCACTCCGCCTGACCCGGACACCCCCGGGGGTGCGCACCGAAGGGGGTGCGCACCGCAGGCGATGGCACCGCACCCACCTTCCCACCCACGACACACCCGAACGGAGAGCCCGTGTTCCGCTTCCGCTCGTTCACGTCCCGCTTACTGGGCCTGCTCGCCGCGCTCGGCCTCGCGGTCGGCCTGAGCCTGCAGGCGGCCCCGCAGGCCGCCGCCGCGTCGCTGACCCAGATCACGAACTTCGGCACCAACCCGACCGGGCTGCTGATGCACCTGTACGTGCCGAACAACGTCAGGCCCAACCCGCCGATCCTGCTGGCCCTGCACGGATGCCAGGGGACCGGGCCCTACATGTACTCCAGCACCGACTTCGGGTCGCTGGCCGACCGGTACGGGTTCCTCGTCATCTACCCCTCGACGAACCCCAGCGGGAGCTGCTGGGACGTCTCCTCCGACCAGGCGCTGACCCGCAACGGCGGCAGTGACCCGGTCGGGCTGATGTCGATGATCACCTACACGGAGCAGCACTACGGCGGCAACGCCGACGCCGTGTACGTGACCGGGGAGTCGTCGGGCGGGATGATGACGAATGTGATGCTCGCCGACTACCCCGACGTGTTCAAGGCGGGCGCGGCGTTCATGGGCGTGCCGTACCACTGCTTCTACACCGGCACCGTCCGCGGCTGGAACGGCCCCTGTGCCCAGGGCCAGGTCTCCATGACCCCGCAGCAGTGGGGCAATCTGGTGCGCGGTGCCGATCGCGGCTACACCGGTCCGCGTCCCCGGGTGCAGCTGTGGCACGGGACCGCCGACACCATCCTCAGCCACAACAACCTCGGTGAAGAGATCAAGGAGTGGACCGACGTCCTCGGCGTGAGCCAGACCCCGTCGGCCACCGACACCCCTGCCGCGAACTGGAACCGCACCCGGTACGACAACAGCGCCGGCGTCACCCAGGTCGAGGCGTACAGCATCGCCGGGGCCGGGCATCAACTGCCGGTGCAGGGGACGGCCATGGCGGCCACCGCCGTCCACTTCATGGGCCTGGACGGGGGGACGTCCGGCGGCGGCACGACCGGCGCGCTGAAGGCGGTGGCCGCGGGCAAGTGCCTCACCGACGCGAACGGCACGACGCTCGGCACGCAGCAGCAGATCCGCGCCTGCAACGGCGGTGCGAACCAGACCTGGACCCGTACGGCGTCGAACCAGCTGACCGTGACCGTGGGCGGCAGCACGCTGTGCCTGGACGCCGAGGCGCACGGCACCAGCCCCGGCACCAAGGCGATCGTCTGGTCCTGCAACGGCCAGGCCAACCAGCAGTGGCAGCTGAACCCGAACGGCACGGTCACCGGGGTGCAGTCGGGGCTCTGCCTGGACGTGGCCGGGCTGGCCACCGGCGACGGCACGCCGGTCCAGCTGTGGACCTGCAGTGGCGGCAGCAACCAGCAGTGGAAGCTGGGATGACACCGGGCGCGCGACTCCCTGCGCGCCCGGCTGCGACCGCCCGATCGTGACGGAGTCCCGCCGCCGCTCGTTCCCGTCCCCGGGTGGGCTCCCCGAACCGGCCTGCCCGCCGCACCCTCACGGTGCGGCGGGCAGCCGGGTAGGGCGGGCTCAGACGCAGTCGGCGCCGTTCAGGGTGAACCGGGCCGGCGCCGGGTTGGCGCCGGAGTACGTCGCCTGGAAGCCGAAGCTCGTGGCCGCGCCCGGTGCCAGGGTGCCGTTCCAGCCGGTGTCCCGCGCGGTCACGGAGGCGCCGGACTGGCTCGCCGTCGCGTTCCAGGCGGTGGAGATCCGCTGGTCACCGGGGAAGCTCCAGCCGAGCGTCCAGCCGGAGACGGTCGAGGTGCCGGTGTTCCGTACGGTCACGGTGGCGGTGAACCCGTTGCCCCACGCGTTGTCGATCGCGTACGCCACCGAGCAGGACGCCGTGGGCGCCGACGTGCGTCGCTCGGCGGCGAACGCGGCCAGCCAGGCCAGCGAGGCGTTCCAGTTGATCGCGACCTCGTTGGTCGAGTACGAGCCGATGTCGTCGACGTAGCAGGCCGCCGGTGCGCAGCCCGCCAGTCGCTCCTTCGCCACCGGGTCCTCCAGGGCGGCGTCGGGGCCGCCCGCGAAGGAGCCGGCCGGCGGGTGCGGCAGCGAGGCGTCGTTCTGGTGCGCCCAGAACCGGTGGTGCTGGTTCTCGGAGGCCCGCTCCCCGTAGCCCGACACGTAGGAGCGGTCCAGGGCGTTGCGGCCCAGCAGGTAGTCCATCGTCTCCAGCGCGCCGGTCCGGTAGCGCGCGGCGCCGGTCAGGTCGTAGGCGACCGCCATCACCATCGCGTTGTCGGCGACCGCGCTGTTGGAGCCCCACACGTAGCCGTCGGCGGGGATCGGCACCGCGTAGCCCTGTCCGGCCATGGTGGACAGGTAGCCGTCGGCGGCCGACGTCAGCAGGCCGCGCAGCCGGGCCACGTCGGCGGCGGGCAGGGCCACGCCGGGCACGGTGGCCAGGGTGATCCGGCCGAGCGTCGCGGTGCCGCCCCACCAGAACGCGTTGGCCGGCGCGGTGTGGTGCGGCGAGGAGGTGACCGCGTCACGGTACTGCGACTCGCCGGTGGTGGCGAGGAGTTCGGCCGCCGCCCAGTAGAACTCGTCGGAGACGTCGGCGTCCTCGTACGCGCCGCCGGTGCTGTCGGTCGCCGGGGCGAGGACGTTCGGATTGGCCCTGGCCGCCGTCCAGGCGCGGCGGGCCGCGTCCAGGCAACGGGCGGCGAAGGCGGCGTCGTACGGCGCGTACACCCGGGCGCACTGGGCGGCGGTGGCGGCCAGGTTGAGTGTGGCGGCCGTCGAGGGCTTGTGCAACTCACGCTGCTGGTCGTCGAGTTCGGGCCGGGTCGGCAGGCCGGTCCACTGCGCGTCGTGCACCTTGTGGAAGGCCATTCCGGCCATCGGCCTGCCCTCCGGGACCTGCATCCGCAGCAGGAAGTCCAGTTCCCAGCGGGCCTCGTCCAGCCGGTCCGGCACCCCGTTGCCGCGCTCGGGAACGCGCAGCGTGGAGTCACCGAGGACCGCCGCGTCGCCCGAACGCCGGGCCCGTTCGAAGGAGTTGACCAGCTCCCAGGTCGCGATGCCGCCGTTGACCACGTACTTGCCCTGGTCGCCGGCGTCGTACCAGCCGCCGCGGACGTCCGACCGGTAGTCGCACACGCCGGCCTGGCACGGCACGCTGGTGTCGCCCTTGTTCGGCGCCACCCCCAGGTGGCCGGCGGGGCGGGCGTACGCGCCGCCGGCCAGGGCCGCGTCGATGGCGATGCCGCTGCGCTGTTGGTAGAAGAACGACATGCTGTCGGCGCGCAGCCCGTCGTACAGCGTGGCCGAGATGTCGAACGGGTGGCTCGCCGAACCGTCCACGACCAGGGTGAAACCCGTGCCGGTGCCGGTGTACGCGCCGAAGTCCACCAGGTGCGTGGACTGGCCGGACGCCCGGTCGGCGCCGACCACGGTGGTGGTGCCGGCGGCGACCTGCGCACCGGAGGCGCCGCGCAGCTGCCAGGCGAGCGGGGCGGTTGCCGAGCTGACCACGGTGGCCCGCTTGGGGCCGTCCGGCAGGTAGCCGAGCTGGTTCACGCGGACGGGGAACTCGGCGGCTGCGGCGACCGGGTGAGCGGTGGGGGTGGCGGCGGCGACGGGGGCCGGGGCGAACGCGGCGGCGCTCAGCCCGGTTGCGGCCAGGGTCAGGCCGGTCAGCGCGGCGGCAGCGCGCCGGGGCAGTCCGTAGCCGGGGAGAACGGGAGGCATGGGTGGGAGCCTTCCTTCGGAGGGGACACGGGGGTGGGGCCCTGAACACACGGGGGAGGCGGAGCACGGGAGCCCGGTGCACGGGAGCCGGTGCATGGGAGCGCTCCCATCGTCCACATGAAGCCAGCCCGGCCATCGGAGCGTCAAGAGGCGGTAACAGACCGGAAATTGGCCAGGACCTCGCCGCGCCGCAGGTCAAGATTGAGTAACGGGCGGGGGCGGGTCTTGTCGCCCCGATTGTTAGCGTTAACAATCTCGACTCAAACGCAACAAGCGTCACCACCGCGCCCGGATGGACGGAGTGGTGGCGCGCCGCCCCTGGGCCGCACCGCGGCCCCCAGTCGTCTCGCCCCACCCCGTGAACGCGGGCCGTTGCCGCCGTCCGTGCGATCGACGATCCCGAGAGGAAGTCCCCACATGTCCAAGAGAGTTGCGTCGGTCCTGGTCGCCGGTGCGATGGTCGCCGTCCTCGCCGCCTGTGGTTCCGGCGGCGGAGGCTCGGCCGGCCAGGGTTCCGGCCACAAGCTCGTCGTGGGCTTCTCCCAGGTCGGCGCGGAGAGCGGTTGGCGCACCGCCAACACCAAGTCGGTCCAGGAGGCGGCGAAGAAGGCCGGCATCGAGCTGAAGTTCTCCGACGCGCAGCAGAAGCAGGAGAACCAGATCAAGGCGATCCGCTCGTTCATCCAGCAGAAGGTCGATGTGATCGCCTTCTCGCCGGTGGTGGAGTCGGGTTGGGACACCGTCCTGAAGGAGGCCAAGGACGCGCACATCCCGGTCATCCTGACCGACCGTGCGGTGGACTCCAAGGACGAGTCGCTCTACGTCTCCTTCCTCGGCTCGGACTTCGTCGAGGAGGGCAAGAAGGCCGGCGACTGGCTGGTCAAGGAGTACGCGGCCGCCAGTGGTGACGTGAACGTCGTCCAGCTGGAGGGCACCACCGGTTCGGCGCCGGCGAACGACCGCAAGGCCGGTTTCGCGGACGCCGTCAAGGGCGAGCCCAAGTTCAAGGTGGTCGCCTCGCAGACCGGCGACTTCACCCGCGCCAAGGGCAAGGAGGTCATGCAGGCCTTCCTGAAGTCCCAGTCGAAGATCGACGTGCTGTACGCGCACAACGACGACATGGCGCTCGGCGCGATCCAGGCGATCGAGGAGGCCGGCAAGAAGCCGGGCACCGACATCAAGATCGTCTCGGTGGACGGCGTCAAGGACGCCTTCACCGCGATGAGTCAGGGAAAGATCAACTTCGATGTCGAGTGCAACCCGCTGCTCGGCGACCAGCTGATGGACCTGGCGAAGAAGGTCAAGGCGGGTGAGCAGGTGCCGCGGCGGATCAAGACCGAGGAGAGCACCTTCACCCCCGAGCAGGCCACCGCGGCCCTGCCGAACCGCCAGTACTGACCCGCACCGGCCGTGCGGGGCCGCTCCTGTGCTCAGGCCCCGCACGGTCCGGACCGGACCGCCCGAGGGCGGGACGCGTCCGGGACACACGAGAGGAGATCCGGGGTGCGGCAGCAACCGGTCCTGGAAGTCCGGGGGATCCGCAAGGAGTTCCCCGGGGTGGTGGCGCTGGACGGAGTCGACTTCCGGCTCTTCCCCGGCGAGGTGCACGCCCTGATGGGGGAGAACGGCGCCGGCAAGTCCACGCTGATCAAAGTGCTCACCGGCGTCCACCCGGCCGACGCCGGCGAAGTGGTGCTGGCCGGCCGCCCGGTGCGGATCGCCGGGCCGCTGCAGGCCCAGCAGGCCGGCATCAGCACGGTCTACCAGGAGGTGAACCTCTGCCCGAACCTGTCGGTCGCGGAGAACATCTTCATCGGCCGGGAGCCCCGCCGCTTCGGCCTGATCGACTGGGCCACGATGCGCCGTCAGGCCGCCGAGCTGGTCCGCGAGCTCGACCTGGACATCGACGTCAGCACGCCGCTGAACAGCCACTCCATCGCCGTCCAGCAGCTGGTGGCCATCGTCCGCGCGGTCGGAGTCTCCGCCAAGGTGCTGATCCTGGACGAGCCGACCTCCAGCCTGGACCGCGACGAGGTGCGCCAACTCTTCGCCGTCATGCGGCGCTTGCGCGACCAGGGCGTGGCGATCCTGTTCGTCTCGCACTTCCTCGACCAGGTCTACGAGATCTGCGACCGGCTGACCGTGCTGCGCAACGGCCGGCTGGAGGGCGAGTACCTGACCGGCGAGCTGAGCCAGGTCCAACTGGTCTCCCGGATGATCGGCTCCGAACTCGCCGAACTCGCGGAACTCGCCGGACACTCCGGCCCCGAGCGCCTCGACGAGGACACGCGGCGCGAGCACGCCGCACCGGCCGACGCGGCGGCGTTCCTGCAGGCCGACGGACTGACCCGCCGGGGCGCCGTCGAGCCGTACGACCTGGAGATCCGGTCGGGCGAGGTGATCGGACTGGCCGGGCTTCTGGGCTCCGGGCGGACCGAGGCCGCCCGGCTGCTGTTCGGCGCCGACCAGAGCGACGGCGGCACCCTGCGGATCAAGGGCGCCGAGACCGTCCTGCGCAGCCCGCGCGACGCGATCGCCCGCGGCATCGCGTTCTGCTCCGAGGACCGCAAGACCGAGGGCCTGGTCGGCGAACTGACCGTCCGGGAGAACATCGTCCTGGCCCTGCAGGCCGCCCGGGGCTGGGTCCGTCCCCTCTCACGCACCGCGCAGGACGAGTACGCGCTGCGCTGGATCCGCGCCCTGGACATCCGCCCCGGCAACCCCGAGGCGCTCGTGCGCAACCTCAGCGGCGGCAACCAGCAGAAGGTGCTGCTCGCCCGCTGGCTGATCACCGACCCCGAGCTGCTGATCCTGGACGAACCCACCCGAGGCATCGACATCGGGGCGAAGGCCGAGATCCAGAAGCTGGTGGCCAACCTCGCCGAGGACGGCATGGCGGTGCTGTTCATCTCCGCCGAACTGGAGGAGGTGCTGCGGCTCAGCCACCGGGTCGCCGTGCTGCGCGACCACCGGATGGTCGCGCAACTCGACAACGACGGCGGACTCACCCAGGAGCGCCTCATGGCCACCATCGCGAGCGGAGCGGACCGATGAGCGAGCGGAGCGAGCGAATCATGGAGAGGTGCGCGTGGGCGAATGCCTCGGCCGAGCGGAGCGAGGTGGGCGCATGAGCGAGCGGAGCGAGCGAATCATGGAGAGGTGCGCGTGGGCGAATGCCTCCGCCGAGCGGAGCGAGGTGGGCGCATGAGCACGGCAACGGCGGTGCGCCGCCCGGTGAAGGCGATGACCCGGTTCCGGCTGTTCTGGCCGGCCGCGGTGCTGGCCGTCCTGCTGGTCGCCAACCTCGCCTTCACCCCCGACTTCTTCGCCGTCCACGTCCAGGGCGGCCACCTCTACGGTTCCCTGATCGACATCCTGCACTTCGGCGCCCCGCTGATCCTGGTCTCCCTGGGCATGACCCTGGTGATCGCCACGGGCGGCATCGACCTGTCGGTCGGCTCGACCGTCGCGATCTCCGGGGCCCTGGCCTGCCTGCACATCAGCCGGTCTGCCGACCCGGGCAGCGTCGGCACCGTGCTGACCGCCGCCGCCATCGCCCTCGGCAGCGCGCTGGTGCTCGGCGTCACCAACGGCGTGCTGGTGGCGAAGGCCGGCGTCCAGCCGATCGTTGCCACCCTGATCCTGATGGTCGCCGGGCGCGGCGTGGCCCAGCTGATCACCGACGGTCAGATCATCACCGTCACCAGCGATCCGTACAAGCTGATCGGCGGCGGCTACTGGCTGACCATGCCGTTCGCGATCCTGCTCAGCGCCCTGGTGGTGCTGGCCACCGTCCTGCTCACCCGCGCGACCGCGCTCGGCCTGCTGCTGGAGTCCGTCGGTGGCAACCCGGTGGCCAGCCGCCTGGTCGGCATCCGGGCGGTGCGGCTGGTGGCCCTCGTCTACGTGTTCAGCGCGCTGTGCGCCGCGCTGGCCGGACTGATGGTGTCCTCCAACGTCTCGGCCGCCGACGGCAACAACGCCGGGCTGTGGATCGAACTGGACGCCATCCTCGCGGTGGTGCTCGGCGGGACCTCGCTGAACGGCGGCCGGTTCTCGATCGGCGGCACCGTGCTGGGCGCGCTCATCATCCAGACGCTCTCCACCACCGTCTACACCATCGGCATCCCGCCGGAGACCACCCTGGTGTTCAAGGCCTTCGTGGTGATCGCGGTCTGCCTGATCCAGTCGCCCGCCTTCCGCACCAAGCTCGCCGCCCGCGCCGCCCGGGCCCGGCGCACCGACCGGCCGCTCGCCGCGGCGCCCACAGACCGGCCGCTCGCCGCGGCCCCCACAGACCGGCCGCTCGCCGCGGCCCCCATCGACCGGGAGGTCGGCGAATGACGGCCAACGCCCTGCTGACCCGCCTGCGCGGGCAGATCCCGCTGCTGGTCACCGCGGTCCTGCTGGTGTCGATGTTCGGCGTCGGCTCGGTGCGCTACGACGGCTTCTTCTCCGGCCAGGTCGTGCTCAACCTGCTGATCGACAACGCCTTCCTGCTGGTCGTCGCGGTCGGCATGACCTTCGTCGTGCTGACCGGCGGCATCGACTTGTCGGTCGGCGCGGTGGTGGCGCTGTCCACCATGGTCTCCGCCTGGCTGGTCGAGCAGCACGGCTGGCCGCCGCTGCTGGTGATCCCGCTGGTCCTGCTGATGGGCACCGCGGGCGGCTGGCTGATGGGCTGGGTCATCCACGTCTTCGAGATCCAGCCGTTCATCGTCACCCTGGCCGGCATGTTCCTGGCCCGCGGCCTGTGCTACACGATCAGCATCGACTCGATCTCCATCACCGACCCGCAGTACACCGCGATGGCGCAGACCCGGATCCCGCTCGGCAGCCTGTTCGTCTCGCCGAGCGCGGTCATCGCGCTGCTGGTGGTCGCCGTCGGATTCGTGGTGCTCCACCACACCCGGCTCGGCCGCAACGTGTACGCGCTCGGCGGCAGCGAGCAGTCGGCACTGCTGATGGGCCTGCCGGTCCAGCGCACCAGAACCACCGTCTACGCGATCAGCGGCTTCTGCTCCGCGCTCGGCGGTGTCCTGCTCACCTTCTACATGCTGTCCGGCTACGGCCTTCACGCGGTGGGCCTGGAACTCGACGCGATCGCCGCGGTGGTCATCGGCGGCACCCTGCTGACCGGCGGCTCCGGCTACCTGCTGGGCACTCTGCTGGGCGTTCTGGTGCTCGGGCTGATCCAGACCGTGATCAGCTTCCAGGGCACCCTCAGCTCCTGGTGGACCCGCATCGTCATCGGCGCCCTGCTGTTCGTCTTCATCGTCCTGCAACGCCTGATCACCACCCGCCGCCCCCGACCGTGAGACGCCCCTGACCGGCGTTGCCGCCGCCCGGCCACCACGCGTGGCCGGGCGGCTCGTTCGGTGCGGCGGGCCGCGCGAGCACCCCCGCCTCGTACCGTTCGGACCGGTCCCGCGCGGATGGCCGACGGGGCCGGCCGTCGACGCAGGGCGTGCCTCTCCTCTGGTCGGTCGTCGCGTACGGGCAGGGCCTTCGGGGTGGCGGCGGTCAGTCGGCGCCGAGGAACTACGCCGATCCCTCCTCGCCCGGCGCCGACCGGTTGCCGCCGGCCCCGATCGGCACGCTCCCGCGCGATCCGCGGGGGACGCCGTTCAGGCCGTCGCGGATGCCGCGCGGGGAGGCCCCGAGGGCACGGCGGCACGCCTTGTTGAAGGCCTGGAGGTCGGGTATTCCGACCGACGCCGCGATGGCGGGGATGGACAGGGTGGTGTCCCGCAGGAAGTGGCGGGCCCGCTCCATCCGTCGGGCGCGGAGGTAGCCGACCACGGTGGTCCCGGTGGCGGCGCGGAAGAGCCTGGTCAGGTGGTTGTGCGAGACGCCCGCCGCCTTCGCGATCTCCGCCACGCTCAGCGGCTCGGCCAGGCGCGACTCGATCATCGCCACGGCGGTCGCGACCGCCGGATGGGTCGGGGAGGCGCCGCCCGTGCGTGGCGGGGCCAGTTGGGCCACCCGCCACAGTGCGGCCCAGACCTCGGCCGTCGCCCGTGCCGCGGAGTGCGGCCAGGCCGAAAGCGCGCGGTGCAACTGCGCGGCGAGCGGGGTGAGTTCGGTTCCGGCGTCCTGGATCACCGGGATGCTGAGCGGTGCGCCGGCCGTTCCGAGGCGCAGGTGGACGTACAGGTGCTCGGAGCGGCCCCGGTAGCGGTACGTCACCGTGGTGCCGGGCGGAATGAGGCTGACCCGGCCCGGACGGATCGTGTGGGCGGTGTCGTCCACCGTCAGGTCGGCCGCGTAGCCGTAGAGATGCAGCTGCCACAGGTTCGGCAGCGAGAACACGTCCACCGGGCCGGCGCAGCCGTGCACACCGATGCCGACGGCGGCCAGGCCGGGAGGCTCGTCGAGATGGGCGAGGGCCGTGTCCATGGCCGAGTTCTACCACGGCCGCGCCCGCTCCCGCGCCCGCGTCCGGTGTCCGGGCCGCGAGCTCCGACGAGTCCGCCCAGGGTGAAAACCGACCAGTGGATGGCGAACCGGGCCCACGCGGACAGCGGGCCCGCGGGTCTAGCGTCTTGCGCCATGGACAACGAACCGTTCCTGCTCAACTCGGTCCAGATGGCCCGCTTCGTGGCTCGCGGATCTCTTCGACTGGACGCGGTCGTGCCCGCGGACCTGAACGCCGAGGCGCTGGCGGTGTTGCCGCAGGGGGTGCCGCCGGTGCCCTACGGCACGCCGCTGTCGCAGGCCTACGCCCCGGACTCCTTCACCGCCAGGCTGCTGGCCGTGCCGCAGGTCGAAGGCGCGGTGCGCAGCCTGGTCGGCCCCGGGCCGCTCGTGGACCACCACGCCGTCCATGTGCGCGAACCCCACGGCGGGGACGCGCAGCCCTTGCACGCGGACGCCATCATCGACGTCCGGCCGGACGCCTTCGACGTGCAACTGATGTACTACCCGCAGCCGGTGACGCTGGAGATGGGCGGAACCCTCAGCATCCCCGGCAGCCACCTGCGCCGGATCAACGAGTCGGACACCGGCCGCTACCAGAACCTCCGCGGCCAGGACCGACTGGTCTGCCCGGCCGGGACGGTGGTCTTCGTGCACCACGGCATCTGGCACGGCGGCCGCCGCAACGACAGCGACACGACCCGCTACATGTTCAAGATCCGCTTCAACCCGACGGTCCGCCAGCGACTCCTGTGGGACACCTCGGACCTGCACGACCCGCGCGTGGCCTCCGAACTGGACGTCGGGTTCCCCTGGTACGAAGCCGCCACCGGGCGTCTGGAGCGCTACAACCGCACCCTGCTGTGGCGCGAACTGACCGGCGATCCCCACTTCGACCTCGACCACTGGGTGACCAGGGTCTCCAACCGCCCCCAGGAGGCGACGGCATGACGGCCGACTCACCCACGTCCACGCCCACGCCGGCGGCCACCGCTCCGGTGCTCCGTCAGCAGGTGCTCGTGCTGTACCTGCTCACCTCCGCGCTGGATTCGGAGGTGGTCGGCTGGTCGCGGTACGACGGCACCGGCCGCACCTCGCCGACCACGGGAGACGGCGCGGAGCCGCCCTACGGCACCGGAGTCGACGCGCTCAAGGACGGCTGGCGGCTGATCCAGGCCTCCCCGCTCGTCCCGCCCTACCCGGGCCACGAGTACGACGTCTCCTTCCTCAAGCACGAGTTCTTCTTCGAGCGGATCGAGGAGCTCCGATCCGAGCCGTGAGGTGAAGCGCTCCGCGGCCTCGACGGGAACCTCAGCGGAGAGGCAGCTCGGCCCAGATGGTCTTGCCGGTGAGACTGTGGCGGGTGCCCCAGCGGTGCGCCATCTGGGCGACGAGCAGCAGGCCACGGCCACCCTCCTCCCAGTCCCGGGCGCGGCGCAGGTGCGGGGCGGTGCTGCTGGCGTCCGAGACCTCGCAGATCAGGATCCGGTCGCGGATCAGGCGCACGGTGATCGGCGGGGCCGCGTAGCGGATCGCGTTGGTGACCAGCTCGCTGACGATCAGTTCCGCCGAGTAGATCTGCTCGCTCGCGCCCCACTCGGAGAGCCGTTGCGAGACCGCCTTGCGGGCGGTCGCGACCGCGGACGGGTCGGACGGGACCTCCCAGGTGCCGACGTGGTCGTCGTCCAAGGCGCTGGTGCGTGCGAGGACCAGGGCCACGTCGTCACGGGGCCGACCCACCACCAGGTCGTCGAGGACCGCGTCGCAGGCGTCCTCCAGGGATGGTCCGGCGTGTGCGAGCAGCCGGCACAGGCGTCGGTATCCCTCGTCGACGTCGCGCTCGCGGGTCTCGATCAGCCCGTCGGAGAACAGCGCCACCAGGCTGCCTTCGGCCAGTTCCACCGTGGTCGCCTCGAAGGGCAGTCCGCCGACGCCGAGCGGCGGGCCGATCGACATCCGGGCCGCGCCCGGTGCGCCCTCCGGCGGCACGATCACCGGTGGCGGATGCCCCGCACTGGCCATCGTGCAGGTCCGGGACACCGGGTCGTAGACGGCGTAGCAGCAGGTCGCTCCGATCTCGCCGACCTCCCCCGTGGCTCCGGCCTCCGAGGACAGCCGCGCCACGAGGTCGTCCAGGCTGGTCAGCAGCTCGTCCGGTGGCAGGTCCACGTCCGACAGCGTGCGCACGGCGGTACGCAGCCTGCCCATGGTGGCGGTGGCGCGGATGCCGTGGCCCACGACGTCGCCGACGACCAGGGCGATGCGGGCACCGGAGAGCGGGATCAGGTCGAACCAGTCACCGCTGATCCCGGAGCGTGTCGACGCCGGGACGTACCGGGTGGCCGCCTCCATCGCGGCCTGCTCCGGCATGCGCTGCGGCAGGAGGCTGTGTTGCAGGGCGAGCGCGGCCTCGCGCTCACGGGTGTACCTGCGGGCGTTGTCGATCGCGACGGCGGCTCTGGCGGCCAGCTCCTCGGCCAGCAGGAGGTCGTCCCGTCCGAACCGTTCCATGCGGTCGGGGCGGCTGCGACGGTAGAACACGGAGACGCCGAGCGTCACCCCGCGGGCACGCAACGGCACCGCCAGGATCGAGTGGTAGCCCTGGTCCCGGATGATCGCGGCGCGGCGGCTGTCCGTCTCCATCCAGTGGACGAATTCGGGGTCCTCGGCGTGGCAGAGCACGCCTCGGCCCGTGGCGAGCGCGCGCGCCGGGGGAGAGAACTCCGGATAGCTGTCGGTGGTACCGATCTCCAGCACGGTGGGCAGTCGGGTGCCCGGGGCGAAGCGGTGCGCGATCCGCCGGAGCATCACCCCGCCGGACAGCTCGCCCTCACCCGGTTCGACATCGGCTTCGAGGGCGGTGAGCAGGTCGACGCTGGCGAAGTCGGCGAGCTCGGGGACGGTCACCTCCAGCAGCTCACGCGCGGTTCGGGCGAGGTCCAGCGTGCTGCCGATCCTGCCGGCGGCCTCGTTGAGCAGGACCAGCCGCTTGCGGGCCCAGTACTGCTCGGTCGTGTCGTGGGCGACGAGGGCGACACCGTGCACCGTGCCGTCGGGGTCCTTCAGGGGAGCGAGGTCGACGGACCACGCATGGATCCGTCGCTCGCCGCCGGTGCGCTGGAAGGTCTCCAGGTGCACCGGCTCGCCGCCCTCCAGCGCGCGGCGCAGTCCGTCGGCGAGGTCGACGGACTGCGGCTGGGTGGTGATGTCGAGAATGCCCAGGCCACGCACCGCGCTGTCCGGCAGACCGAGGACGGGGACCATGGCCCGGTTGGAGCCGCGGTACCTGAGCTGCGCGTCGTACAGGGAGACCGAGCAGCGCGGCAACTGCTCGAAGGCCCATCGGGCGAGGTCCTCGTCCTCGGGCCGGGGGTCCGACCCGGTCAGCGCGCACACGACCCGCCAGCTGTCCGGCGCGTCGTCCGGCGCTTCGCCGCGCGACACGCCGTGGTGGGCGACCACGGTCACGTCCACCCGCCGCCCGTCGCGGTGCCGCAGGGCGAGCGGGCCACTGCACCGTTCCGGGTTCCCGGCCAGAACCCGTCGCACCTCGTCGTCCGGGACGGGCTCGGCCAGCAGGCCCGCCGCGGGCCGACCCACGACCTCGTGAACGGGATAACCCAGCAACCGCTCGGCACCGGGGTTCCAGCCTGTCACGCATCCGTGACCATCGACGATCGCCACCGCCGTGCCTGCGTCGCTGCCGCCCCACCGGGTCGGCCGGCCCTCTGGAGGGCGCCCATCGTGTCTCGTCACGGCATGATCACTCACAGAGATCCGGAACCACCAGCCTAGCCCTGCCCGTCGAACCGCCACAACAGCACCAGGGCGGTCGACGTCGTGACCCTGGCCGGCGTCCCGCCGTCGGGAAACGAGTTCCCCGACGGCGTGATCGTCATCGTCGCGCTGATCACGGCGGTGCGCCACTCATCCCATGTGTGCTCCTGCGAGGCCGGACGAATCGCCTCGCGTTCCGCCCTCCGACCGGTGCCGCCCTCCGACGGGCGCCGCGCCGTGCCGGGACCGCCGCCGAGGCCGAGGGCGGCCAGGGGCAGAGAGTTACTTGACAGCCTCAACTATCCAGTCCTACCGTTTACTCGTTACTTAAGGACATGAACCATCGAGTGACTCAATACTTCTTGCGAGGAGCGCCACCCATGAAGGCCATCACCTACCGCAGCTACGGCGGACCCGACGTCCTGGAGTACGGGGACGTGCCCGAGCCCAAGCTCGGCCCGGACTCCGTCCTGGTCCGCGTGGCGGCGGCGTCGGTCAACCCGGTCGACTGGAAGATCCAGGCCGGTTACCTCGACGGCGCCATGGACGTGGTCTTCCCCGTGATCCCGGGCTGGGACGTCGCGGGTGTCGTGGAGCAGGTCGGCGTCGGAGTCACCGAGTTCACCCCGGGCGACGAGGTGATCGGCTACGTCCGCGAGGACATGGTGCGCCGCGGCACCTTCGCGGAGTACGTCGCCGCGCCCGTGCGCACCCTCGCCCGCAAGCCCGCCAACCTGGACTTCGCCCAGGCCGCCGGCCTGCCGCTGGCGGGTCTCACCGCCTACCAGGCGCTGACCCGCGCCCTGGAGGTCAAGCCGGGCGAGACCGTGCTGGTCCACGCGGCCGCCGGCGGGGTCGGCTCACTCGCCGTCCAGATCGCCGTCGCCCTCGGCGCCCGGGTGATCGGCACCGCCAGCGACCGCAACCACGACTACCTGCGCGGTCTCGGCGCCGAGCCGGTGGCCTACGGCGACGGCCTGGCCGACCGCGTCCGCGCGCTGGCGCCGGAGGGCGTCGACGCCGTACTCGACCTGGTCGGCGGCGAAGCCCTCCAGGTCTCGCCGGCGCTGCTCGCCGAAGGCGGCCGCCTCGCCTCCGTCGCCGACGGTGCCGTCCTCGCCCTCGGCGGGCGCTACGTCTTCGTGCGCCCCGACGCGGCCGACCTCACCGCTCTGACCGACCTCGCCGAGAGCGGCCGGCTCACCGTCGAGGTCGCGGCGACGTTCCCCCTGGAGCAGGCGGCCGACGCCCAGCGCCTCAACGCCGCCGGCCACACCCGCGGCAAGATCGTCGTCACCGTCCCCTGACCCACCGCCCGGACCCCCCTCGCCAGGACCGTCCCGCACCACCCGGAAGGACCCGCCGTGTCCCTCGTCGTGATCACCGACTGGCTCGCCGACACCGGCGCCGAGCAGCACGTCGCCGACCTGCTCCCCGCCGTCACCGAGGCCGCGCTCACCGAGCCCGGCGTGCTCTCCTTCCGGGTGGTCCGCTCCCTGCGCGACCAGGGCGCCTTCGTCGTCTTCGCCGAGTACGAGGACGAGAACGCGCTGGCCGCCCACCGCGAGAGCGCGCCCTACCAGCGCCTCGTTCTCGCCGGCATCACCCCTCACCTCATCGACCGCCAGGCCGAGGCCTACGCCCTCGTCTGACGCGAGCCGCCGACCCGCTGCGCACCGGCGCCTCCACGCCCCAGCCCGCCGGGCCACTCACACGGCCCGGCCGGCCGGTACGGCAGCTCGGCGGAAGTCGTCGGCGTGGTCGGCGGCCCACTGGGCGTAGGTGTGTGCCGCAGCGCCGGGGATCCTTTCGGCGATGACGGAGGTCACGGCCACGACGCCGTCGGCGGCGGCCCGCGGGCCTACGATCGCCTCGGCCACGACCGGATGCATCGTTCTGGCGATGTCCGCGCGAGCCGGCGCGGCGGAGGCGTGTTCGACCCGGGTGTGACGGCCGGGAGCGGATGGGGGGGCGGACGACGTCGTCGGGGCGGATTGAATCCGCCCACCAGGTGCGGGTGTTGGTCGCGAACGTCCCCGCCTGAGGAACGTCCGGTCGTGAGGGAAACTCCTGCTGGTCGTGGACGCGAAGTGCCGCGGCGACGCGGGTGGTGTGAGACGGGGGCTCCGCTGTCGACGGGAGCGCCGGCGGCGGGTCCGCCCCGGTCGTCGGCCGTCGGTCAGGGCCGGATGTTCTCCAGGTCCTCCAGGAGGCCGGGGAGCTTCGGCTCCCAGCCGAGGGCCTGCCGGGTGCGGGTGCTGGACGAGGGCTGATCGGCCCTGAAGATCGGGCCGAGCGGGCCGTAGGTCTCCTCCGGCACCGACGCGACCGGCAGGCCCAGCCGTCGGCCGATCACGGCCGCGATGTCCCGTACCTCGTCCCCCTCGTCGGCCACGGCGTGCCAAGCGGTACCGGCCTCCGCCTGCTCCAGGGCGAGCCGGAAGAGGAGGGCCGCGTCGAGCGCGTGGACGGCGGGCCAGCGCTGCGTGCCGTCGCCGGGGTAGCCGGAGATCCCGCTCCGGCGTGCGAGGTCGGTCAGCAGACCGGCGAACCCGCCGCTGCCCTCGTTGTGAACCGTGCGCGGCAGGCGTACGGACGTGCTCCGGACCCCGCGCGAGGCCAGGCCCAGGATCGCCGTGACCGTGCGACCGCGGCCGCCGACCGGCCCGTCGGTCGGCACCGGGTCGGCCTCGGTGGAGGCACGGCCCGGCACCCAGGGCGTACCCGAGACGGTGACCAAGGGGCGGCCGCTGCCGACGAGTTCCTCGCCGAGGGCGGTGAGGGCGGCGGTCTCCTCGGCGATGTTCCGGGCGAGGGCCTCGGGGCTGCTGAAGTCGTTGCCGAAGGCCAGGTGGATCACCCCGTCGGCCCGGGCGGCGCCGGAGCGCAGCACGGCCAGATCGGCGAGGCCTCCCCGCAGCGGCTCGGCGCCGGCCGCCTCGGCGGCCTGTGCGGAGGCGTCGGAGCGGGCGAGCGCGAGGACGGTGTGGCCCTTGCCGAGGAGTTCGGCGACGACGGCGGAACCGATCAGACCGGTGCCGCCGGTGACGAAGACGCGCATGGAAACCCTCCACGAAGTGATGGGACTCTTGTCCCATCACCGTAGCAGAGTGATGGGACAAGAGTCCCATCACATATGCTGAACCCATGAGTCGATGGGAACCGGGTGCGCGTGAACGCCTCGTCGTGGCGGCGGTCGACCTGTTCACGGAGCAGGGGTACGACGCCACGACGGTCGCGCAGATCGCCGAGCGTGCCGGGGTCACCAAGAGCACCTTCTTCCGGCACTTCCCCGACAAGCGCGAGCTGCTGGTCGCCGGGCAGGAGACGCTGAGCCGGCTGCTGGCCGAGGGGATCGCCGACGCGCCCGGCGACGCCAGCCCGCTCGAGGCGGTCGCCGCCGGTCTCGAACGCGCCTCGGCCGCGATGGGCCCCGGGAGTCGCGAGCTCGCCCCCCGTCTGAAGGCGGCCGTCGCCGCCAGCGCCGAGCTTCAAGAGCGCGACGCGCTCAAGACCGTCAGTCTCGCGGCCGCCATGACGACCGCTCTGGTCGCCCGCGGCGTACCGGATCCGACGGCGGCTCTCGCGGGCGAGCTGGGCGTGCTCGCTTTCAAGCGGGGGTACGCCGCATGGGCCGAGGACGACCGCGGCGCCGAGGGCGGGCTCGCCGGGTACGCCCTGGCGGCCCTGGACGAACTGCGTGCCGTGAGCGCATCGCTGGGCTGACCGGACGAGCACCGGCCGGTGCACACCGCAGCCGGTGCCCGTCAGGAGAACACGTCCGGTCTGACGTCCTCGTCGTCGTCCTGGTTCATGACGGTGAAGTCCGGGACGCCCTCCGAGGAGCGGGCGAAGTTCTCAGGTGCCGGGCCCGCCGGGCGTGCGGCCCGGCGGCCCCGGTGGGGCCGTTCGGGGCCCGGGCCGGCGGATTCGGAAGACTTGTACGCGATCGGTCAAGATTGGGTAACGGCCGCCCCGGCTCCTTGTCCCGCTGAATTGTGAGCGTTAACACTCTCCCCGGGGCGAAACGGCGACGCCGCCTCCGGTCCAGCCGGCACTGACCCGACCAGCCGGCCCGACCGGGTGCCCGCGCCTCCGAGGAGCGCACCGGCACCGCCTTCCACCTCTGCCCGCACCCAGGAAGCACCCCCGATGAAACGTTCACGGCACGCACTGCTGGTGTCCGCGATCGTGGCCGCGACGACCGTGCCCGTGGCCCTGGCGCCGGCCGACGCCGTCGCGGTCGACGGTGACATCACCTCGTCGATCCTCGCCAACAGCGACGTGGTCCTCGGCGGAAACGCCGTCGTGAACGTGCCGCCCGGGTCGCACACCTACTCGGGGGTGATCAGCGGGCAGGGGTCCCTGCGGGTCTCCGGCACGGGCACCTTGATCCTCACCAAGGACAGCACCTTCACCCTGCCCGGCTCCCAGCAGGGCCAGTCCGTCAGCATCCCCGGCGGGAACCACCCCTACGTGGTCGTCACCAACCCCGACCGGCCCGCGATCACCGTCGACGCCGGCGCCACCCTGCAGTACGGCAACGGCGGAACCACCGGCCTGATCGGCGCCTTCCCCTACAACTCGCCCGGCTACCAACAGAACCAGGACAACATCCGGGTCGACGGCACGCTCAACCTGTCGCTCACGCGGCTGTTCAACCTGGGCACCATCAGCGGCTCCGGGACGATCTTCCAGCCCCGCAACACGTGGGGCACGCTCCAGCTGTGCGGAAGCAGTCCCTTCTCCGGGGTATTCGACATCGGCACCGGCGCCAACTACGCCGCCACCACCTGCGCGGCCGACCTGCCGAACGCCAAGGCCGTCCTCAACCGCGGCTCGTGGATCATCGACACCCCGCTGAACCAGACGGTCGTCCAGCGCCAGAACTTCTACAGCCGCGAATACGGCAACGACGTCAACGTCCACTCCCGGCCCGGCAGCACAGTGGTCCTGACGGGCACCTACAGCTACAGCGACAACACCGGCACGGCCTCGCCGGCGCTGAGCAACGGCAACCTCAACCTGGTACCGGTCGCGCACCACTTGAACAAGCGCGGCACCAACATCGAGGGCGCGGACGTCCACTGGGGAGACGGCACCACCCACCAGATCTTCCTGCCGGGCACGGCCGAAACCGCGTACATCAACCTGCACGCCAACTCCCAGCGTTCGCGGCTGACCTTCGACTACAACGGCCCGGTCACCCTCGGCCTGCCCATCGGCGGCGGGAAGTACCACGACACCCTCGCCGCTCCCGGGGCGGGCGACATCGTCATCGCCGGGACGTCCGGGAACGACGTCACCTTCGCCGCCGCGCAGTTCTACGACGGCTCCACCACCATCCAGCGGGGTGCCACGCTGCGCCTCGGATCCGGGACGGCAGGAGCGGACGGGAGTCTCCACACGACGGGCGCTCTCGACGCGGTCAGCGACGAGGGCTCGCTGATCATCCAGAACGTCCGGACGCCCGTCACCCTCCCGGCGGTGTCCGGCTCCGGATCGGTCACGCAGAACGGCACCGCGACGACGACGCTGACCGCCGCCTCCTACACGGGCGCCACCACCGTGGCCAAGGGGACGCTCGCGGTGGCCGGTGCCTCGCTCGCCTCCTCCAGCGGAGTCGCCCTCACCGGTGCGTCCGCGGTCCTCGACCTCGGCGCGGCGACATCGACGACGCTGCGCACGCTGGAGGTCGTCACGGGCGCGAAGATCGTCCTTCCCGGCGGGGCCCAGAGCTTCACGGTGGGCTCGCAGGACGCCGCGCTCTCCGGCGACACCCTCAGCGTGGGAGGGGCGACCTTCTCGGTCGCCCGCACGGCCGGTCGCATCGAGCTGACGGCCACGACGGCGGCGAACGAATCCGCCTCCCCGTCGGCAAGCCCCACGAACGCGGCCCCCGTCCAGACCGACCCTTCACCCCCGGCGGGGGCCACCGACAGCACGCCCGCCGCCCGGGCCTCCGGCGGTACGGCCCGGGAGACGCTCCCTGTGGTCGTCGCCGCCCTGGCGGCGGCGGCCGGGCTCGTCCTCCTCGCCCTCAGGGTCCGGCGCAGGCGCTGGCCCGTCGACCGCCACCGCCCGCGCGGCCACCGACACCGGCCCACCGGGCGCACCTCGCACCGGGACGGTCGAAGGCGGCGCTGAGCGCGCGGTACCCGGCCCGGACGGCTCCTCAGGCGGTGGGCCCCGGCAGGGTTCCACCACACCGCACCGTTCAGTGCGCGACGAGGACCCGGACGTCCCAGGCGTGGAGGGAGAGCGGCTCGCCGGCCGTGACGGCGGTGCCGTTCAGGACGTCGGTCAGCGCCACGGGTGCCGGCACCTCGACGGGCTGCCAGTTCCAGTTGTGGACCACGTGGACGCGGCGTCCGTCCGGGGACGTCCCGGTGGCCGCGGTGACGGAGGCGGGCAGGTCGCGCCAGCCGCTCGCGGGGGCCGGGGCCAGCCAGGCGGCCAGCTCCTGGGCGAGGTCGCGGCCGGGAACGGTGCCGACGCAGGTCACCCGGCCCGCGCCGTGGCGGCGGGTGGTGACGGCGGGCCAGCGGCCGAAGTGGGGGTGGTCGTATCCGGCGAGCACGGTGGCATCGGTGACCGTGAGGCCCTCGATCCAGCGGGTCGCGGTGGCGCCCGGCGGCAGGTCCAGCGGGCTGCCGGGGGCGGAGCGCACCGGGAGGTCCGCGGGCAGGTTGCTGAACTCGTCGTACCAGAGGCCTGCGGCGGTCGTCAGGCGCGGCGGGGCGGTCTCGTGGCGGGCCCGGGCCTCGTGGTCGGCGTAGCCCGTGCGGGGGCCGAGGACGAGGTGGCCGCCGGCCTCGGCGTAGGAGGCGAGCCAATCGAGCAGGGAGTCCTCGGCGAGGTAGAGGCCGGGGACGACCAGCACGGGGTGGCGCCGGGCGGCCTCCTCGGGTACCAGGCCCGCGCGCTCGCCCTGGGCGTCGTGCAGCTGGCGGGCGTGCAGGATGCGCACCTGGCGCCCGGCCCCGAAGGCGCCGCGGTAGAAGGCGTCGAAGACGCGGTGGTAGGAGGTCGGGTCCGGATCGCCGTTCGGCTTCGCCAGCGGCGGGTACTTCTGCATCAGCCACTTGCTGGGCACCGAGTAGACCATCGTGATGTCGGCGTCCGGGGCGATCCCGGCGACCAGCGGTCCGGCGGTCTCGAACTCGGCTCCGAGCCGGGCGAGTTCGGCGTAGACCCGGCCGGGCCTGCCGCTGTGCGGGAGGACACCGCCCCAGGAGGTCTCGGTGCCGAAGTGCAGGGTGTGCCAGTGCCAGTACTCGATCATCCGCGCGCCGCGCGAGACGAGCGCCCAGGCGGCCTGGCGCCACTGGCCGTCGAAGGCCGGCCGGTTCTCGGACGTGCCGCTGATCGCCTGGGCGTTGGTCTCGGTGACGAGGAACGGTTCCTGGCGGGAGGAGAAGATCCGGTCGGCGCTCTGGTACAGGGCCCAGACGCCGGTGGTCTTCCACTGCTGCTCGTGGTCCTCCGGCGTGGGGTCGGGCAGCGTGAGGGCGTCCTGCATGTCGTAGTAGGGATTGCCCGCGGTGACGTCGAGGGCGTCGGTGATGTCGTCGTCCTCCATTGCGGGGTGCTGGTAGGCGAGGCAGGTGGTGACGAACTGGTCGGGCCGGGCGTACTCGCGGGCGATGGCGGCCTGCCAGGCGACGAACTCGGTGGTCTGGCGGGCCTGGAACGCCCGCCAGGCGACGTCGTACTGCGGCTGCTGGTTGTCGTCGGGGCGCCACAGGTCGGCCCAGGTGGAGAGCCGGTGCGACCAGTAGACCAGGCCCCACTCGCGGTTGAGGGTCTCCACGTCGCCGTAGGTGTGCCGCAGGTGGTCGACGAAGCGCTGGAAGACGCCCTCGTTGTGGGGCAGGCGCAGTCCGGGCTCGTTGTCGACCTGGAAGCCGATGACGGCCGGGTGCGCGGCGTGGTGGCCGAGGATGGCCCGGCTGACGCGTTCGGCGTGGTGGCGGAAGGCGGGGTGGGAGAAGTCGGCCTCCTGCCGGGCGCCCCAGCCCGTGCGCCGACCCGTCGCCCGGTCGCCGGCGATCTCCGGGTACTGCCGGGCCAGCCACGGCGGCACGGCGTAGGTGGGGGTGCCGAGGACGACGGCGATGCCGCGCTCCTGGGCGCCGTCGAGGACGGGGGTGAGCCAGTCGAGGTCGAAGCGGCCGTTCTCGGGCTCCCAGGTGGACCAGACGGACTCGCCGACCCGGATGACGGTGAACTTCGCCCCGGCCATCAGGTCGAGGTCTTCCTTGAGGCGTTCGTACGGCTGGTACTCGTGGTAGTAGGCGGCGCCGAACAGGACGCGCAGGGGCAGCGGGAACACGGGTGCACCTCGGGACGTGTGGGAACCCCGGCTGCCGTGGGAGGCAGCCGGGGCGGGGAGGAACAGGGATCAGGAGACGGTGCCGGTCACGGTGTTGCCGGACTTGGCGACGGTGTAGGTGACGGTGTCACCGGTCCAGAAGCGGAAGACGAGCGTCGCGGGGGCGCCGTCCTTGAGCGACTTCAGGAAGTCGGGCTTGACGGTCGTGGTGTTGGCGCCGTAGTCGGCGCGGTAGTTGTCGAAGGTCTGGTAGGTGGTCCAGGAGGCGGGGCCGGCGGCGGTGCCGTCGGCGTAGGTGGACTGCACGTTGGCCATGAGGGAGCCGTTGAACCGGGTGGGGATGGTGAGCCCGTCGATCGTCCCGGTGGCGTTGGCCATCGTGGGCTTGTCGTACGAGCGCACGTAGAGCTTCCACGGGACGCCGTCGGAGTACCGGACTTCGAGGGTAGCGTTGACGCCGGCGGCGCGGTCGCCCGCGAGGCGGGTGAGGGCGCCGGCGGTCAGGGTGAGCTGGTCGCCGTCGAGGGTGTAGTCCATGAAGGGGATCAGCGGGCGGTCGCCCTGCCAGAGCCCGGTGAACCATTGGCCGTTGCGGTTCAGGGTGATGGTCTGCGCGGCGATGGGGCCGGACTTCGGCAGGAAGAGGTTGTCGGTGGAGGCGGTGCCCGAGCGGGTCCGCCAGGAGCTCTGGATCAGGGCCTTCATCTCGGGGACCTGCCACTGCATGGTGGAGCGGTTCAGGAAGTCGTTGAAGGCGTCCCACACGGCGGAGGTCATGCCGTTGCGCCGCGCCTCGTAGTTGACGTGCTCGAAGTACTTCAGCATCTCGCCGCGCTCGACCACGCCGGAGTAGGGCGAGGTGAGCAGGCCGTACTCGCCCAGGTAGACGGGGACGCCCTTGGCGACCAAGGTGTCGTGCACCCGGGCGAAGCCCTCGGTGAGGTCTTTCTGGGCCGTGGCGTCGTAGGTGGTTCCGTTGGCGATGTTCACGCTGAACGGGTACCAGCTGTAGTAGTGCACCGTGGCGACCAGGTTGCGGTCGTGCAGCGAGTTGATCGTCGTGGACAGGTCGTCCAGCCAGTGCTGGGCGTTGTTGGTCTCGTACGACGGCAGGACGAGCAGGCGGTCCTTGTTCTTCCCGCCGCTGTTGCGGACGACGGAGTGGAACGAGGTGTTGAGCTCGTTCAGGTACTGGGTCTTCTGGGCGTCGGTCGCGTTGACGAACGTCGGCTCGTTGATGCTCTCCATGAGCAGGGTGCGCGGCTCGTCCTTGAAGGCGGTGGCGATCTGCTGCCAGGTCGAGTTGAACCGCGCCATGACGGTGTCGTGGTCGGTCGACATGTACTCGATCCACTTCCACGAGTCGTGGTGGACGTTGATCTCGACGTAGAGGCCGTCCGCCAAGGCCCAGTCGACCACCTGCTTCACCCGGTTCATCCACACCGGGTCGATGGTGTAGGGCGCGGTGTCGGACTGGTGCGGGTACCAGGTGACGGGGATCCGGACGCTGCGGAACCCCTGGGCCTTGAGGCCGTCGAAGGTGGCCTTGGTGGTGAGCGGGTTGCCCCAGGAGGTCTCGTCGGGGATGGCGTCGAGGGTGTTGCCGAGGTTCCAGCTGGGCTGCATCGCGGCCACCGCGGCCATCGGGTCCTGCGGTGCCCTCGCCCCGGCCGCCTCGGCCGCGGACGGGGCCCGGTCGGCGGGGGCGGCGACGGCGGTGCCGCAGACGAGGCTGCCGGTGGTGACGAGCGCGACCAGGAGTCCGGCCGTGCGGTGGAGGCGGCGGCTGCGGGGGAGGGCGGTCCGTCGTGCGTCGTTCACGATGTGTCCCTTTCGGGGTGGATGGGCGGGGGAGGAACCGGGGTCAGGACGCGGTGCCGGTGACGGTGTCGCCGGTCCTGGTGACGGTGTAGGTGACGGTGTCGCCGGTCCAGAAGCGGAAGGTGAGCGTCGCGGGGGCGCCGTCCTTGAGGGACTTGAGGAAGTCGGCCTTCACGGTCGTGGTGTTGGCGGTGTAGTCGGGGCCGAAGTCGCCGAACGTCTGGTAGGTGGTCCAGGAGGCGGGGCCGGCGGCGGTGCCGTCGGCGTAGGTGGACTGGACGTTGGCCATGAGGGAGCCGTTGAACCGGGTGGGGATGACCAGTGCGTCGGTGGTTCCGGTGGCGTCGGACATGGCGGGCTTGTCGTAGGAACGGACGTAGAGCTTCCACGGGACGCCGTCGGAGTACCGGACTTCGAGGGTGGCGTTGACCCCGGCGGCGCGGTCGCCGGCGAGGCGGGTGAGGGCGCGGGTGGTCAGGGCGAGCCGGTCGCCGTCGAGGGTGTAGTCGAGGAAGGGGATCAGTGGGCGGTCGCCCTGCCAGAGCCCGGTGAACCATTGGCCGTTGCGGTTCAGGGTGATGGTCTGCGCCGCGATCGGGCCGGACTTCGGCAGGAAGACGTTGTCCGTGGAGGCGGTGCCCGAGCGGGTGGTCCAGGACGACTTGATCAGGTCCATCAGGGCCGGGTCCCGCCACTGGAGGGTCGTGCGGTCCAGGTAGTTGGCGTCGTCCCAGAGCGCGGTGGTGATGCCGTTGGCCCGGGCCACGTAGTTGACGTGCTCGTAGTACCTGAGCATCTCGCCGCGCTCGACGACGCCGGAGTTGGGTTCGCTGAGCAGGCCGTACTCGCCGAGGTAGACGGGGATGCCCTTCTTGACGAAGGTGTCGTGCACCCGGGCGAAGCCTTCGGTCAGGTCCTTCTGGCTGGTGGCGTCGTAGGTGGTCCCGTTGGCGATGTTCACGCTGAACGGGTACCAGCTGTAGTAGTGCACGGTGGCGACCAGGTTGCGGTCGTGCAGTGAGCTCATCGTGGTGGACAGGTCGTCCAGCCAGTGCTGGGCGTTGTTGGTCTCCTCCGAGGGCAGGACGAGCAGGCGGTCCTTGTTCCTGCCACCGGAGTTGCGCACGATGCTGTGGAACGAGGTGTTGAGCTCGCGCAGGTACTGGGTCTTCTGGGCGTCGGTGGCGTCGGAGAACTGCGGTTCGTTGATGCTCTCCATGAGCAGCGTGCGCGGCTCGTCCTTGAAGGCGGTGGCGATCTGCTGCCAGGTGGAGTTGAACCGGGCCACGATGGCGTCGTGGTCGGTGGACATGTTCTTGATCCACTGCCACGAGTCGTGGTGGACGTTGATCTCGACGTAGAGGCCGTCCTCCAGGGCGAGGTCGACCACCTGCTTCACCCGCTTCATCCACACCGGGTCGATGGTGTACGGGGCGGTGGCGGACTGGTGCGGGGACCAGGTGACCGGGATCCGGACGCTGCGGAATCCCTCGGACTTGAGGCGGTCGAACAGCGCCTTGGTGGTGAGCGGATTGCCCCAGGAGGTCTCGTCGGGGATGGCGTCGAGGGTGTTGCCGAGGTTCCAGCTGGGCTGCATCGCGGCCACCGCGGCCATCGGGTCGTGCGGGACGCGGGCCCCGGCCGCCTCGGCCGCGGACGGGGCCCGGTCGGCGGGGGCGGCGACGGCGGTGCCGGCACAGAGGGCGCCGGTGGTGACCAGGGCCACCACGAGGCCGGCCGTCCGGTGGAGGCGGTGGCTGCGGGGGCGTGCGGTCTGCTGTGCGTCGTTCACGGGTCATCCCTTCGGGTGAACGGGCGGAGGATTCCCTGGCGGGTGGTCAGGGGAGCGGGAGGGGCTCGTAGTCGAACCGGTCGAAATGGACGGTGCCTTCGGCGGCGTACATGCCGATGACCCGGCCGGTGAAGCCGCCGGCCACCTCGGTGGAGAGGTAGCGGCCGTCGAGGGTGGCGAGCACGGTGAAGGTGCCGTCGGGCTCTTCGACGCCGAGGACGACGTCGTCGGGGCCGGTGCGCGGGCCGCGCGTCGGCCGCGGGACGACGTCGACACCGAGCACCACGGCTCCGGCGGCCACCGGACGGGAGGCGACCTCGGTGCGCAGCGAGCCGATCCGGGCGAAGACCTTCACCTCGCCGTCGGCGGCCTCGATCTCGTAGTGGTGGTCCTCGTCCATGCGGACGGCGAGGCCGCCGCGGCCCCCGGTGGGGTCGATCAGGGTGCGGGCCCGGCAGCCGAGGTGCTGCTGGCGCCGGCCGACGAACACCACGTCGTTCTCGTCCAGCGAGGCGCCCGCGGCGCGCAGGGTGAGCCAGCCGGAACGCTCCTTCGTGGTGCACAGGTGCTCCGGGCGCTCGCGCACCGAGATCCACTGGGGGTGGAGCTCGGCCTGGTCGAAGTCGTCCCGGGCGGGGACCGCGGGCCCGGGGTGCAGCGGCCAGGCCGGGGTGGGCAGCTCGGGGGTGACCCGGCCGACCACCGGCCAGCCGTCCACCCACGCGACCGGGGCGAGGAAGGTCTCCCGGCCGAGCACGTACCAGGCGGGGGTGCCGCCGCGCGGCCGGACGGCGAGCAGCACCATCCACCAGGAGCCGTCGGGCGCCTGGACGAGGTCGGCGTGCCCGGTGTTCTGGATGGGACTGTCGATGCCGCGGTGGGTCAGCACCGGGTTGGCCGGGCACGGCTCGAACGGGCCCGAGGGCGAGGTGGCGCGGGCGATGGAGACGGCGTGGCCGCGCTCGGTGCCGCCCTCGGCGATCATCAGGTACCAGTACTCGCCGATCCGGTACAGGTGCGGGGCCTCGGGGGCGGTGGCGCCGGGCGCGCCGGACCAGATCCGCTGCGGCTCGCCGATGGTCTCGCCGGTGGCCGGGTCGAGGCGGACCTGGGAGACGCCGGCGACGGTGCACCAGCAGGTGCCGTCCTCGTCCCAGGCGAGATCCGGGTCGATGCCGTGGACGCCGGACAGCCGGACCGGGTCGGACCAGGGGCCGGCCGGGTCGGTGGCGGTGAAGAGCAGGTTGCCGTCGCCGCTGACGTTGGTGACGATCAGCCAGAAGCGGCCGTCGTGGTGGCGCAGCGTCGGGGCGTAGATCCCGCCGGAGGACGGGGACTCGCGCGGCAGGCGCAGCTGGCTCGGCCGGTCGAGGGCGTTGCCGATCTGGGTCCAGTGGAACAGGTCGCGGCTGTGGAAGACGGGGATGCCGGGGAAGTACTCGAAGCTGGAGCAGACGAGGTAGTAGTCGTCGCCCACGCGGCAGACGCTCGGGTCCGGGTGGAATCCGGGGATCACCGGGTTGGGGACGGTGCCGGTCGGCTGGGGCTGGTCTGACACGTGGTCGGTTCCTTTCGGAGGTGCAGGAAGGGGTGGTGGTGCCCCGGGCCCTGGGGTGCCCGGGGCACCACCGGCTCATCGGGTTCAGCCGATCGCGCAGGAGGCGCCGTTGAACCGGAAGGCGGAGGGGTTGGCGTCACTGCTGGACCAGGTGGCCTTGAAGCCCCACTGGACACTGCCGCCCTGCGGGACGGAGGCGTTGTAGGACACGTTCCCGGCGTTGACGCTCCGGCCGCTCTGCGACACCGAGGCGTTCCAGGTGTTGGTGATGCCGTTGTCGCCGGGGAAGTCGAAGCCGAGGGACCAGCCGTTGACCTGTCCGAGGCCGTTGTTGACGACGGTGACGGAGCCGACCATGACGCCCTGCCACTCGTTCTTGTTGTAGACGACCCGGCAGGGTGCGCTGGTCGGGTGCATCCGGACGACGGTGATGCCGTAGGCGGGCACGGTCTGGGCGGTCGGACTGCCGGACTGGGCCGTGCCGATCCCGTGGGCGTTCTTGAGGTAGGAGTGGACGGTCGGGGTGGCGGAGGACGGGGTGAAGCCGGTGTAGGAGAGGTTCACCGTGGCGTCGTTGTTCGGGTCCTTGTTGATCAGCATGACGGCCACGTCGCCGTCGGCGCGGCGGACGGCGTGCGCGGTGAGCAGCGAGGACGAGCTGGCGGCCTTGACCAGGGTGTCCCCGGGCGCGCCGAGCCTGCCGATCATCTGGATGCCGTAGTAGGCGGGGAAGGGCGTGTTGGCGGCGGGCTCGCAGGGGGAGCCGCTGGAGACCATGCCGCCGTCGTTGTAGTCGGTGGCGCCCTCGACGGTGGTCACCTTCGTGCAGTCGGTGCCGTTGCGCAGGTCCCACCAGTCCACGTTGAACGCGCCGTTCTCCAGCCAGGTGAGGTAGTTGTCCGGGGCGAACAGTCCGTTGGGGGAGGTGTCGAGGTAGGCCTGGGCGTTCGCCTCGGTCACCGCGATGCCGACGTTGGGGGCGTTGGATCCGGCGTACTGGTTGATCAGCGAGCGCACGGCGCCGGCGATGCCGGCGTTCTGGGCCTGGGGCTTGGTGAGCAGGTCGGCCGGGCTGGTGCTGGTGGGGTAGGCGTGCACGATGGCGAAGTCGATCTTCGAGCCGGCGATCGACAGGACGGTGTGGTTCCAGTCCATGGTGTCGCCCGGGCCGACCATGCCGTCCGGCCAGTAGCCGGGGGTGGTCAGCACGGCGCCGATCTTGATGCTCGGGTCGGCCGCCTTCATCGCCGAGACGTACTGGAGCACGTTATTGGCGTACGTCGTGGCGCTCTTGCTGCTGTGGGTGTCGTGCTCCCACGTGGCGCCGTACTCGCCGTTGCCGTAGACCTCGTTGCCGATCTCCCAGTACGTGATGCCGTAGCCCTTGGTGACGTTGGCGTACCGGACCCAGGCGGCGGCCTCCTGGGGGGTGCCCGAGCCGTAGTTGGCGGTGATGACCGGCTGCGCTCCGGCGGCGCGCACGGTGCCCATGAAGGCGTCGAAGCCGGTGTTCGGAGCGACGTACGAACCGTCGTCGGTGGTGCCGCTCTGCCAGTGGTAGGCGTCGGAGTGGCTGCCGCCGGGGTAGCGGACGGTGTTGATGCCGGCCGTGCTGAGCAGGCCGGGGGTGGCGGCGGCGTTCATGGCGGCGTCGTAGACCGGGATGTTCACGCCGACGCCGGTGGTGGGAACGGTGGCGAGCTGCCGGGCGGCGTCGACCGACACCGACACGGTGCTCGTGGTGACGGCGGGCGGCGCGGCGGCGGCGTGCGGTGCGGCGGCGGCGATCGCGCCGGTGACCGCGAGCGCCAGGGCCGCCGCGGCGGCTATGACGCGATCATGACACGGATGGGCTGGCCATTTCACTGCGTCCCTCCAGTGGGGTGGGGGTGCGTGGCGTTCGAGTGGGGGAAACGAACTCCCGCGTTCTGGACGGCAGGGGCCCGGTGCTGCTGTTTGGGTCGGGCCCGGACGCGAAGCGTGTTCCGTGCGGATGCGGGCCGGCGCGGTGGGCCGCGCGCGGACACCTGGGGCATCGTCAATCCCTCCCGGTCGGATTCCTGGTGAGGCGCAGCAGGACGGCGGACGGGGCCGCCGGCAGGGTCAGGGTGAGTTCGGCGGTGTCCGGGTGCCAGGCGGCGCAGGCCTGGCTGGATGCCGGGTAGAGCACCTCGACGCGGACCTCGGCGCCGGCCAGGTGGGGCAGACCGAGCTCCCTGACGGTCTCCTCGCCGGAGCGGCGCCAGGCGGTGAGGTAGGTGGTGACCGGGGTGTGCAGGGCCAGGGCGATCCACGGGTCCTCCCAGCCCGGGAGCCCGAGCGGCCAGGCGGGCAGCGCCTGCGGCAGGTCGGCGCGGATCGCCTTGTGGACGGCTACCGCCTCGTGCACCAAGTCCCGGGCCTGCGACGACAGTTCGGTGAGCTGACCGGAGAGGTGGATGCGGCCGAGGAGCGCGTTGGCCATGGTCAGGGCGACCTCGTCGGGGGAGTCCTCGGGCAGCGGGTAGGCCCAGACGGCGCCCTGCTCGGGCGTGACGGCGGTGGGGGCCGACGCCGCGATCGGCGCGTAGCGCAGTAGGTCCTGCTGGTCGCTGGTGGACTGCAGCTGGAGCCGGGAGAGCAGGGCGTGGTCCATCCGCATGCCGCCGGAGGCGCAGTTCTCGATCACCAGGTCCGGGTGCCGGTCCAGGATGCCGTCGAGCCAGTCGAGTTGGGCCCGGTTGTGGCCGAGCAGGCCGGCCGCCGGTGCCTCTCCCGGGTGGCTGCTGGTGCCGGAGCCCGGGTCGGTGTTGTGGTCGAGCTTCAGGTAGCCGACGCCCCACTCGCCGACCAGGCGGTCCACCACGCGGTCCAGGTGAGCGCGGGCGGCGGGGTGCCGCAGGTCCAGGTGGTACCGGCCGCCGCCCTCCTCGACGCGCCGTCCGTCGCGGCGGAAGAACGCCTCTCCCGGCAGGGATCCGGAGACCGGGCTGTTCACCCCGACCGCCTCCGGCTCCAGCCACAGGCCGGGGACCATGCCCCGCTCCCGGATCCGGTCCAGGACCTCGTGGATCCCCTTCGGCCCGGGGAAGCGGGAGGCCGACGGCTCCCAGGCGCCGACGGAGCTCCACCAGTTGCCGCCGTCGTCGTACCAGCCGGCGTCGATGACGAAGTACTCCGCGCCGGCCTCGGCAGCGGCGTCGACCAGGGGCAGCAGCTTCGCGGTGGTCGGGTCGCCCATCAGGCAGTTCATGTAGTCGTTGAAGATCACCGGCAGCCGCCGGTGGTCGGGGTGCGGGCGGCGGGTGGCGCGGCGGTAGCGGGTGAGGCCGGCGAAGGCGACGTCGGGGCCGCCGCTCGGGGCCAGTGCGAGCGCCACGGGCACGGTACGGAACTCGGCGCCCGGCTCCAGGGGGTGGCGCCAGCCGTGGTCGGCGTCGGTCGGCCCGTACAGCGCCGCGTAGGCGGTGTCGTCGCGGACCCCGCACTCCCAGCGCCAGCCGCCGCCGTTGTGCTCGATCTGCCACAGCCAGGTGCGGCCGGACTCCCGGTCCGTCAGCCCGCCCATCGGCAGGTGGCCGCAGCCGGACCACACGCCCTGTCCGGCCACGACGCGGGTGCTGCGGCCGGAGGTGGTGGGGAAGCGGCCGCTCCGTTCGGGCGAGGACACGCGCAGCGGCTGGCGCTGCCAGCGGCATTCGGCGAACCACTCGTTCTCCGCCCACAGCAGGTCGGCGTCGTCCAGATCCACCGGGTCGCCCCCGGTGAGGCAGCCCGCCACGAGCGAGGCGACCGATTCCAGGTGCAGCGTCGCCGTCCCTTCGTTGCGCAGCAGCACCTCGCTGCGCAGCACGGGCAGGCCGGCCGGGGAGCGGTAGACCGCCTCGGCGGTCAGGCCGGTCTCCGGGTCATGGAGTTCGACGGTGAGCACGTGCCAGTCGCCGTCCCGGGTCGCCCGGTGCGCGCGGTGGCGCAGGCGCCCGCCGAGAACGGTGTTGACGAGGTGCCGGCCCGACCAGTAGCGGCCGAGATCGGCGGTCGTCACCTCCACCAGCGGCAGCGGTGCGGCGGGGCGGGGGGCGGTGGTCTTCTCGCCGGGGGCACCGACACGGGTCAGGCGCGGGGTGTCGTGCTCGCCCAGGGCGATCTCCAGCTCCAGGGCGTCGTGGCCCCAGCGAATCGTCTCGTGCGGGTCGCTCATGGTGGCCTTCCTCGATGAGGCGGAGAGACTTAGTGAGCGTTCACCATGCGCGCAGGACGGCGCAGCCGCCGGCGGGCAGCCGGCTCACGGTGCCGCCGGTGAGCAGGTCGTGGCCGGGCCGCGGCAGCGGGACGGGCTCGGTGCGGTGGTTGATCAGGACGTGCCAGGCGCGGCCGTCCGGGGCGTGCCGGGTGACGGCTTCGACGCCGGCCGGCAGGCCGGGCAGGTCGGGGCCGACCCCGGCCTCCGTGAGCAGCCGGCCGACCAGGGCGGTGTAGGCCGCGTCGTCGAGGCGGGTGGAGAGGTACCAGCCGTGGCCGGAGCCGAAGGCGTGCCGGGTGAGCGCCGGGCTGCCGGCGAGCATGCCGTGGGTGTAGGCGGCGACCGCCTCGGCGCCTTCGGTGCGCAGGGACTCGCTCCAGGAGGAGCCCGTCGAGCCGTCGGAGAGCGCGATCTCCTCGCCCTGCGCCAGCGGGCGGTGCTCCTCGACCCGGATGCCCAGCGCCTCGCGCAGCGGTGCGGCGGGGTAGCCGCCGAGCCGGGCGTGCAGGCGCTCGTCGACGATGCCGCCGAAGTGCTGGATCAGCAGGGTGCCGCCGTCGGCGACGTGGCGGCGCAGGTTCTCGGCGCCCGCGTCGGTGAGCAGGAACAGGGCGGGGGCGAGGACGAGCCGGTAGCGGTTCAGGTCGTGCTCGGGGTGGGCGAAGTCGACCGTCAGTCCGGTGTCCCACAGCGCCCGGTGAGCGCGGCGCAGCGCGGAGTAGTAGGCGAGCTCGCTGGACGGGAGGCCGTCGACGGTCATCGCCCACCAGGCGTCGGAGTCGTGCAGCACGGCGACGTCGGCCCGGACGGTGGAGCCGGCGAGTTCGCCGAGCCGGGCGACGGCCTCGCCGGTCGCCGTGACCTCGCGGAAGGTCCGGCTGTCGGGCCCGGCGTGCGGGACCATCGCCGAGTGCCACGTCTCGGCGCCGGCCCGGGACTGGCGCCACTGGAAGAACAGCGCGCCCTCCGAGCCGCGGGCGATGTGGGCGAGCGAATGGCGCAGGATGTCGCCCGGCTCCTTGGGGAGGATGCGGTCGCCCGCGTAGACGGTGTTGGTGCCCGATTCCATCAGCAGCCAGGGGGCGCCGCCGGCGAAGGAGCGGGCCCGGTCGGCGTCGAAGGCGGCGTGGGCGGCGGCGTCGACGCCGGGCGCGCCGGGGTAGTGGTCGATGGAGACCAGGTCGACCTCGCGGCCGAACGCCCACAGGTCCAGGTTCTGGTAGTCGGGCACCATGAGGTTGGTCGTCACCGGCCGGTCGCTGTGGGCGCGGATCGCGTCGCGCTGCTCGCGGTAGGCGGCGAGGGTCTCGTCGGACCAGAAGCGCTTGTAGTCCAGGACTTGGCCGGGGTTGTGGTGCCACTGGCTGGTGCGGGGCGGGAGGATCTGCTCCCACGAGGTGTAGTGCTGGCTCCAGAAGGCCGTTCCCCAGGCCTCGTTGAGGGCGTCCAGGGAGCCGTGGCGGGTGCGCAGCCAGACGCGGAAGGCGGCGGCGGTGTGGTCGCAGAAGCAGAGGGTGACGTACTCGTTGTGGACGTGCCACAGGGCGAGTGCGGGGTGGTCGCCGTAGCGTTCGGCGAGGGCGGTGGCGATGCGGCGGGCGGCCTGGCGGTAGGCGGGGGAGGTGAGGCAGTAGGTGTCCCGGCTGCCGTGGGTCAGGCGGGTGCCGTCGGAGCCGACGGGCAGGGCGTCCGGGTGGGCCAGGGAGAACCAGGGCGGCGGGGAGGCGGTGGGGGTGGCCAGGTCGACGGCGACGCCGGCCGCGTGCAGCCGGTCGAGGTGGGCGTCGAGCCAGTCGAAGTCGTAACGGCCCTCCTCGGGCTCCATCAGGGCCCAGGAGAAGACGCCCACGGTGGCGAGGTTGACGCGCGCCCGGCGCATCAGCTCGTCGTCCTCCTTCCACACCTCGGCGTCCCACTGTTCGGGGTTGTAGTCCCCGCCGTAGGCGAGGCCGCCGAGGCGGTCGGTGAGCCGGCGGATGTCCATCGGGGAACCGTCCTTCGGGTACGGGTGTCAACTGCGGCGCGGGGCCGGGGCGGTGCTTTCGCGGACCACCAGGTCCGGCGGCATCAGGACGAGCCGGTGCTCCGGCTCCTGGCCGGCGGCCGCGGCGGCGATCCTCGCCATGACCTGGTCGACGGCGACCTGCCCGAGGTCCTTCCTCGGTCCGGTCACCGAGGTAAGCCGGGGGGCGTGCTGCTCGGCCATCGTGTCGGGGCAGATGGCGAGGACGGAGGCGTCCTCCGGGACGGTCCGTCCGCTGGCGCGCAGCAGGCTGAGCAGCGGGCCGATCGCCGCCTCGTTCTGCACGACGAACCCCGTGGTGTCGGGCCGGTCCGCGAGGATGCGGGCCAGGGTGCCGGCGGTGCTCTCGTACGTGCCCTCGCAGGGCCGGTGGAGGAATCGCAGGCCGCGCCGCTCGGCGCGGGCGCGGAAGCCGTTCAGGGTGCGCTCGGCGTAGCCGGCGTGCCGCCGGTAGACGCCGCTGCTGTAGCCGATGAAGGCGACGTCGCGGTGTCCGAGGTCGGCGAGGTGGTCGGCGCACAGGGCGCCGGCGGTGGCGAAGTCGTGGTCGACGCAGGAGAGTCCGCTGGGGTCGTCGGGCAGGCCGATGAGGGCGGCCGGGATGTCCTGGGCGCGCAGCACCGGTATGCGGTCGTCGTCGAGGCGGACGTCCATGAGGATGACGCCGTCGGCGAGTCCGGTGGCGGCGACGCGGCGGACGCCTTCGGGGCCTTCGTCGTTGGTGAGCAGCAGGACGTCGTAGCCGTGTTCGCGGGCTGCGACGGTGACGGCGATGGCGATCTCCATCATCGTGGGCACGTGCACCTCGGGGTTGAGCGGCACGACGAGGGCGATGATGTGCGAGCGCTTGCCGGCCAGGGCCCGGGCGCCCGCGTTGGGGTGGTAGCCGAGGTCCGTGATGGCCCGTTCGATGCGGGTCCTGGTCTCGTCGGAGATCGGGCGCTTGCCGCTGAGGGCGTAGCTGACCGTGCTCGACGAGACGCCGGCGTGCCTGGCCACATCGGCGAGTGTCACCATCGCGCTGCTTCCTTCGTGTCGGTTCCGTTGAGGGCGTGTTCCCGGTCCGGTCCCCGGTCCGGCCGGGGCGCGCCGGACCGGTGCGGGCGGCTCAGCCCTTGATCGCTCCGGTGAGGACACCGGTGCGCAGGTGCTTCTGCACGAACGGGTACACGATCACCAGTGGTACCAGGGTGAGGACCACGACCGCCATCTGCAGCGACAGCGGGGCGGTTTGCACACTGGTGTTCCCGAAGCCCGAATTGACCGAGCCGGGCAGGCCGTTCGCCCGGTTGACGTAGGTGAGCAACACGTACTGGAGGGGCCACTTCTCACTGTCCGTCGGCATGTAGAGCATCACGTTGAAGAAGGAGTTCCAGTACCCGACGGCGTAGAACAGCGCGGTGACGGCGGTGACGGCGCGTGAGGTGGGCAGCACGACGGACCACAGGATCCGCCAGTCCCCGGCTCCGTCCATCCGGGCCGCGTCGATCAGTTCGGAGGAGGTCTCCTGGTAGAAGGCGCGCAGCACCAGGATGTTGAAGACGGAGACGGCGCTCGGCAGGATCAGCGCCCACCACTGGCCGTAGCCACCGAGGCCGGTGACGACCAGGAAGCTCGGGATCAGTCCGCCACCGACGAACATCGTGGTGATCAGCAGCAGCAGGACGAAGCGCTGCCCGAACGACCGGGGCCGGGAGAGGCCGTAGGCGCACAGGATGGAGACGGCCATGGACACGGCGGTGCCGACCACGGTGATGCCCAGGCTCACGCCCAGCGCGGTGACGATCGTCGGATCGCCGAGCATCTGGCGGTACGTCTCGGTGGTCAGGCCGTCCGGCCAGATCACCAGGCCGCCGGCCCGGTTGATGGCGCCGGGGGTGGAGAAGCTGGTCAGGACGATGATCCAGAGCGGGACCAGGATGACGGCGAGCGTCCCGCCGAGCGTGAGGCCCTTGGCGGCCTGGCCGACGGCGGTGGGCGGCTCGTCCCAGGGCGGGCGGGTGGAGCGGGCCCGGCGGCGGGCGGCTGCTGTGGCGGTGCGGCGCTTCTCGCCCCGCGAACCCATGGTGAGTGCGTTCGTCATCTGCGGTACAGCCCGTCCTCGCCGAAGGCGTGCGCCAGCTTGTTGGCACCCCAGATGAGCAGGAGGGAGACCACGCTCTTGAAGAGCCCGGCCGCCGCGCCGTAGCTGTAGCCGCCGGTGGCGATGCCGTAGTAGAAGGAGAAGGTGTCCAGGACGTCCGCGGCCTCGTGGCCGACGGCGTCGCGCTGGACCAGGAACTGCTCGAACCCGACGGACAGGGCGTTGCCGAGCCGCAGGACCAGCATCAGCACGATCACCCCGCGCAGGCCCGGCAGCGTGATGTGCCACATCCGCCGCAGCCGCCCGGCGCCGTCGGCGGCCGCGGCCTCGTACAGCTCGCTGTTGATCGCGCTCAGCGCAGCGAGGAAGACGATGATCCCCCAGCCCGCCTCCTTCCAGATCGCCTGCGAGGTGACCAGCAGGGCGAAGGTGTGCGGGTTGGTCATGATGTCCCAGGTGCCGATGTCGTGCTGGCGCAGGAACTGGTTGAGCACGCCGGCGCCGCCGAGCATCTGCTGGAAGATCGTGACCGCCAGCACCCACGAGAAGAAGTGCGGCAGGTAGACCACGGACTGGAAGAAGTTGCGGATCCGCTCGCTGATCACCGAGTTGAGCAGCAGGGCGAGGGCGATGGGGACCGGGAAGAAGAGGATCAGCTGGACGAAGCTGAGGTACAGCGTGTTCTGCAGCGAGGCCCAGAACGCCGGGTCGCCGAACAGCTGCTGGAACTGGTCGAAGCCCACCCATTCGCTGTGCCAGACCCCGACCAGCGGGTCGTACTCCTGGAAGGCGGTGACGATGCCGAACAGCGGGACGTAGTTGAACACCAGGAGCAGGACGACCGCGGGCACCGTCATCAGCAGGAGGGACTTGTCGCGCCGCAGCCTGGTCCGCCAGTTCAGCCGGGCGGGGCCGGCCGGGCGCTTCGGGGCCGCGGTGCTCACTGGCCGGTGCCGTACTTGTCGAGGACGTTGTCGGTCATCCACTGCTTGAGCCGCTCCCCGGGGCCGGAGCGCCAGCTGGCGATGGCGTCCTGCAACTCGGAGACCTTCTTCTTGCCGTGGTAGCAGTCCTTGAGGGTGTCGTTGACGTTCTGCGCGGCCGATGCCGAGGCGATGGCCTGCGGCATGCTGAGGTTCATGCCCCAGAAGGGCGGCTTGGTGAGGTACTTGACGTTGGCGGCCGACCAGCTCGCGAAGTCCCTGGTGATCTGCTCGCCGCCCGGGTTGCTGAGCACGGAGCCGGAAGCGGCCAGGAACTGGTAGGTCGTCACCTGGACGTCCTTCTTCCCCTCCTCCGTGAAGGTCGGCATGCCGTTCACCCGGGTGTGGTGGACGCCCTCGACACCGAAGTTGACCATGGTGTACTCCGCGGTGCCGTAGGGGGCGGCGAGGTAGTTCGCGACGGCGAGCAGTTCCTGGATCTGCTCCGGCTTCAGACTGGCGTTGAGGTAGCTGATCATGCTGGCGGCGGCACCCATGTAGATCACCGGCGTGCCCTTGCCGTCGGCGGTGATGGCGTTGAAGGCGCCGCGCCGGTAGTTCGGGTCGGCGGCGGTGCCGGACTGGTGGTCGGCCAGGTTCCACGCGCCCAGTCCGCCGCCCCCGATGAGCGTCTTGCCGCTGTAGAAGCGGGTGGAGCTGTTGGCGACGTCACCGGCGAGCGCGTCCGGGTGCATGGAGCCCGAGGTGGCCAGGCGGTAGTGCCAGTCGATGGCCTCCAGGAACTCCTGGGTGTCGAACGGGTGGACCAGCTTGCCGTTGTCGACCCTCCAGTTCATGGGGACGTTCCAGGAGAACTGGAGGTAGGTCCACACGTCGTCGAAGGCCCACACGCCCCGTTTGGCGTCGGTGAGTTCCTTGCCGAGGTTCATCAGGTCGTCGGCGGACTTCACCTGGTCGGCGGTGATGCCCCGGGCCTCCAGGATGTCCCGGCGGTAGAAGGTGGCGCCGGGGATGCCGAAGCTGGTGGAGAAGCAGGGGATCCCGTAGAGCTTGTCGCCCCAGACGCCGTGCTGCCAGGCGCCGGTGGGCAGGGCGGCCAGGTTGGGGTACTTCTTGATGTTGTCGCCGGACAGGTAGGGGGTCAGGTCCGCGAGCTGGGTGCCGGCCAGCCCACCGGTGTTGAAGTTGCTGTTCATCCAGGCCGGCAGGTTGATCCAGTCCGGGAGCTTCTTGGCGGCGGTCATCGTCGGGATGATCGTGTTGTAGTTGATCCCGTCCGTCGGCTTGACGGTCAGGTCGACTCCGAGTGCCTTGTTCATCGCCTGGTAGAAGGAGTTGCCGACCGGTGGGGCCGTGCCCCACAGCGGGGTGATCGCCGTGTAGCTGCCGCCCTTGCCCGGGACGCCGGAGACGCTGGTGGGCGGGGAGGCCGGGTAGGAGAGGTAGGCCGGGTCGGTCGCGGCGTCGCCCGTGCCCTGCACGGGGGCTATGTCCGGCTTGACCGCGTTGGCGTTGGGCACGTAGGTCGGCAGGGCGGCCTTGAGGCCCTCCCTGGTGTTCGCCCCGGCCTTCCTGTCCGAGCCGCCGCCGCAGGCGGACAGCAGGGGTGCCATCGCGGCGGCTCCCGCGACCGTGGCGGCGGTGGTGAGGAAGCTCCTGCGGTTCAACCCGGATCTCATGATGGCGTGGCCCTCTCCGTCGAAGCGTTGAAGCATCAAAGCGCCGAAGCATCGAAGCGTCGAAGCGCTTGGATGTTTCGGCGAGACTAACGACGCGTTACCAGTTGAGCAAGAGGCTGAACAAATCCAAAATCGTTTGTGTTCTGGGGAGTTGACAGTCCTACCGGAGCGTGCCAGCGTCGAAACGCTTCGATCATCCGGTCGCCGAGCCGAGCCCGCCCGAAGGGTGTCCCACGTGAGTTCCGTGCCCGTGTCCGCTGCCGGCCTGCCCGGCTTCCGCAATCCCACGCTCGCCCTGCGGGAGCGTGTCGACGACCTGCTCCGGCGGCTCACGCCCGACGAGCGGCTCGCGATGCTGCACCAGTACGCGCCGGCGGTGCCGCGATGGGGAGTCGCACCCTTCCGTACCGGCAGCGAGGGCCTGCACGGCGTCTCGTGGCTCGGCGTGGCGACGGTGTTCCCGCAGGCCGTCGGCCTGGGCGCCAGCTGGGACGAGGAGCTGGTGCGCCGGGTCGCCGAGGCGGTCTCCACCGAGCTGCGGGCCTTCCACTACCACCGCCCGCCGGCCGTCGGCAGCCCCGAGCGCGGGCCCAACTCCCTGCAGGCCTGGGCTCCGGTGCTCAACCTGCTGCGCGACCCGCGCTGGGGGCGCAACGAGGAGGGCTACTCCGAGGACCCGGTGCACACCGCGCGCATCGGAGAGGCGTTCTGCCGCGGTCTGACCGGCGATCACCCGGACTACCTGCGGGCCGCCCCGGTGCTCAAGCACTTCCTCGCCTACAACAACGAGGACGACCGCTGCACCACCTCCTCCGCCCTGCGTCCGCGCGTGCTCCAGGAGTACGACCTCGCCGCCTTCCGGCCCGTCATCGCCTCGGGCGCCGCGACCGGCGCGATGGCCGCCTACAACCTGGTCAACGGCCGCCCCTGCCACGTGAGTCCGCTGATCGAGGCGGAGCTGCGCCGCTGGGCCCGGCCGACCGGGCACGAGCTGTTCGTGGTCAGCGACGCCGAGGCCCCCTCCAACCTGGTCGACCCGGAGCACTACTTCGACGACCACGCCGAGTCCCACGCGGCCGCGCTCAAGGCCGGCATCGACAGCTTCACCGACCACGGCGAGGACACGGAGACCGTGGTCGGCCGGCTGCGCGAGGCGCTGGAACGCGGCCTGATCGAGGAAGCCGACGTGGACCGCGCCGTCCGCCGCCAGCTCGAAGTGCGCTTCCGTCTCGGCGAGTTCGACCCCGAGCTGGACCCGTACGCCGCCATCGGCCCGGAGGTGATCGACTGCGCCGAGCACCGCGCACTGGCCCGGCAGGCCGCGACCGAGTCGGCCGTCCTGCTCAAGAACGACGGCCTGCTGCCGCTCGACCCCGCCCGCACGCCGCGGATCGCCGTGATCGGCCCGCTCGCCGACGTGCTCCTCGAGGACTGGTACAGCGGCACCATGCCGTACCGGGTCGGCCTGGCCACCGGCCTCGCCGCGGCCCTCGCCCCGCACGGCGGCGAGATCGTCCGGGTGGAGGGCTGCGACCGGATCGCCCTGCGCTCGCGCACCACCGGTGACCTGCTCGGCAAGACCTCCTTCGACGTGACCGACTGGGGCGGCGGCGCCTCCACGCTGCGCGCCGTCGACACCGGCCGCTATCTGACCCTCCAGGACGACGAGGGCCTGGCCGCCGACCAGGACGTCATCAAGGCCTGGTTCGTCAAGGAGACCTTCCGGTTCGAACCGGCCGGCGAGGACACCGTGCTGCTGCGCAACGTGTTCACCGGCCGCTACGCCGCCGTGGATCCGACCGACGGCCGGGTGACGGTCACCGCCGAGACGCCGGACACCGCCGAGCGCTGGCAGCGCGAGCTGCTGCGCGACGGCCGCGCCGAGGCGCGCGAGGCCGCCGCGACGGCGGACGCCGCCGTCGTCGTCCTCGGCAACCACCCGATGATCAACGGCCGCGAGACCGAGGACCGCGCCGACATCCGCCTGCCCGAGGGCCAGGAGGACCTGCTGCGCGCCGTCGCCGAAGCCCGTCCGCAGACGGCACTGGTCGTGATGAGCAGCTACCCCTACGCCGTCGACTGGGCCGACGAGCACCTGCCCGCCGTGGTGTGGACCTCCCACGGCGGGCAGGAAACAGGACACGCGCTGGCCGCCGTGCTGCTCGGCGAGGCCGAGCCCACCGGCCGGCTGCCGCAGACCTGGTACCGGGGCGACGACCCGCTGCCCGCCCCGCTCGACTACGACATCATCAAGGCAGGCTGGACCTACCAGTACCACCAGGGCGCCGCCCTCTACCCCTTCGGCCACGGGCTGTCCTACACCGACATCGCCTACCGCGACCCGCGCCTGTCGCAGCCGTCGATCGGCCCGGACGGCGCGGTCGACCTCACCGTCACCGTGGAGAACCGCGGCCGGCGATCCGGTGGCGACGTCGTCCAGGTCTACGTCCGGGCCCTGGACGCCCGCTACGCGGCGCCCCGGCTGCGCCTGGCCGACTTCCGCAAGGTCCGCCTGGAGCCGGGGGAGACCCGCGCACTGACGTTCCGGCTGCCGGCCGAGCGGTTCGCCCATTGGGACGTCGCCACGGGCGCCTTCGCCGTCGACCCCGGCGACTACGAGGTCGTCGTGGCGCGGTCGGCCGAGAACGAGGTCCTCGTCACGCCGCTCACCGTGACCGGGGCGGCGCCCGCTGCCCGCGCCGTCGTCGGACGGACCGTCCGGGCCGTCGACTTCGACGACCACACGGACATCACCATCGTCGACGCCACCCGCGCCGACGGCGACGCCGTCACTCCCACCGACCCCCGGCAGCCCGCCGCGCTCCTGTTCCGCGCCTCCGATGTGACGGGGGCCGTGCGGGTCGAGGTCGAGACCGCCCGCGCGGACGACGCGAACGGCGCTGCCCGGCTGGAGGTCCGGGCCGACGGGCGGCTGCTGGCCGACATCGACGTGCCCGTGACCGGCGACCGCTACGCCTGGACGAGCACCACCGCCGAACTCGCCGCCCCACTCGACGGCGTGCAGGACGTGAGCCTGACCCTGCACGGCGACTTCCGGCTCTCCGTCTTCCGCTTCGCCGCAGCCGGCTGACGCCTGCGCCCCACAGGCCGGCGGTCCGTCCGGAGGGGAGACGGGCCGCCACCTGTTCCAGCCCGGCTCACCGCCCGGGCGATCCCGCCCGCCACACGGGCCTCGACCCGCAGTCACCGCCGCCCGGAGGCGGCCCGGATGTCCCTGCTCACACCCCACCACGTGACCTCGAACTCGCAGCACCCGGAGGAATCCCCCATGCCCGTCACCGACTTCGGCGCCGACGAACTCGCCGGCTACCGGCCTGAGTCGATCGCCCCGCAGGACTTCGACGAGTTCTGGCAGCGCACCCTCGCCGAGGCCCGCTCGCACGGCGGTGCGGTCAAGGCCGAACGCGTCACCGCGCAGTCCGGACTGCGCACCGTCGAGGTCGACGACGTGCGCTTCCCCGGCTGGAACGGCGAGCCGGTGGCCGCCTGGTTGCTGCGCCCGCGCGGCGTGGACGGGCCGCTGCCCGTGGTCGTCGGTTACCAGGGGTACAGCGGTGGTCGCGGGCTGCCCACCGAGCACCTGTTCTGGTCCGCCGCCGGCTACGCCCAGCTCGTCGTCGACAGCCGGGGCCAGGGCCACGACACCCCGGACCGGGGCACGGGCGACGGAACCCAGTGGGTCGGGGGCTTCATGACCAAGGGCATCGACTCCCCCGAGAACCACTACTACCGGCGGCTGATGACCGACTGCGTGCGCGCCGTCGACGCCGTCGCGCAGCTGCCCGGTCTCGACACCGACCGGATCGTCGTGGCCGGCGGCAGCCAGGGCGGCGGCCTGTCCCTCGCCGTCGCCGGGCTCAGCGGGGACCGGGTGGCCGCCGTGATGCCGGACGTCCCCTTCCTGTGCCACTACCGCGAGGGCGCGCAGACCTCTCTGGACGGCCCGTACCAGGAGCTCGTCAGCTACCTGCGCTGGCACAGCCGGGAGCGCGTGCAGCCGACCTTCGCCACCCTCGCGTACTTCGACGGTGTCCACTTCGCCCAGCGGGCCACCGCTCCGGCCCTGTTCAGCGTCGGCCTGATGGACCCGGTCTGCCCGCCCCGGACGGTCTATGCCGCCTTCAACCACTACGCGGGCGAGGACCGCACCATGACGGTGTGGCCGTTCGCCGACCACGCCGGCGGCTGCGGCTCCAACCCGCCCGTCCAGCTGGCCTGGCTGCGCGAGCGCGGGCTGGCGCCGGAGCTGTGAGCACCGTGCCCTCCGGCGCCGGGACACCCGTGACCTCCCCGGCCTTCCCGGACCTGCCCGCCGGATTCCGCTTCGGCGCCGCCACGGCCGCCTACCAGATCGAGGGCGCCCACGACGAGGACGGCCGCGGCCCCTCCATCTGGGACACCTTCAGTCACACCCCGGGCCGCACCCTCGACGGCGCCACCGGCGACACCGCCTGCGACCACTACCACCGCTACCCCGAGGACGTCGCCCTGCTGCGCGGGCTCGGCGTCGACGACTACCGCTTCTCCATCTCCTGGTCGCGCCTGCTGCCCGGCGGCACCGGACCGGTCAACCCCAAGGGCCTGGACTTCTACGACCGGCTGATCGACGAACTGCTGGCCGCCGGGATCGCGCCCGCCGCCACCCTGTACCACTGGGACCTGCCCCAGGCCCTGGAAGACCGGGGCGGCTGGCGCGCGCGGGAGACCGCCGAGGCTTTCGCGGAGTACGCGAACGTCGCCGCCGACCGCTACGGGGACCGGATCGAGCGCTGGATCACCCTCAACGAGCCGTTCTGCACCGCCTTCGTCGGCTACGCCGAAGGCCGGCACGCCCCCGGCGCGCAGGAGGGCCGCGGGGCGCTGGCGGCCGCCCACCACCTGCTGGTCGGCCACGGACTGGCCGTCCGGGAGCTGCGCCACGGCGGAGCCCGCGAGATCGGCATCACGCTCAACCTCGACCGCCTCCACCCCGCCTCCGGCCGGTCCGAGGACCTCGCCGCACTCCGCCGCGCCGAGGTCCTGCACAACGAGGTCTGGACCGAGCCGCTGTTCACCGGCCGCTACCCCGAGCACGAGGACGAGACCTGGCCGGGGCTCGCGGACGGCCCGTGGCGACGGCCCGGCGACCTCGAACTGATCGGCGAGCCGCTGGACTTCGTCGGCATCAACTTCTACCGGCCGGTCACCATCGCGGCCGCCCCGCACCGCGAGGCCGACCCGGAACGGCGCACCGCCACGGACATCGGCGTCAGCGAACCGAACCCGTACGGCACCCGGCTCACCACCATGGGCTGGCCGGTCGTCCCGTCCGCGTTCACCGAGCTGCTCACCGGGCTGCACGCCCGCTACCCGCAGCTCCCGCCGATCTGGATCACCGAGAACGGCTCCGCCGAGGCCGACAGCGTCGCCCCCGACGGCCGGGTGCACGACGCGGAACGGATCGACTACCTGGCCGGCCACCTCGCCGCCGTCGCCGACGCCGTCGCGGCCGGGGTCGACGTGCGCGGCTACTACCTCTGGTCCCTGCTGGACAACTTCGAGTGGGCCCGCGGCTACGCGCAGCGCTTCGGCCTGGTCCACGTCGACTACGCAACCCTGACCCGCACGCCCAAGGACAGCTACCACTGGTACCGGGGCCTGATCACCGCGCACCGCGCGCGGACGGAGGAACGCGCACGATGAAGTTCACCGACGGCTACTGGCTGATGCGCCCGGGCGTCACCGCGCGCTACGCCACCGAGGTCGCCGACGTCCGCACCGGCGAGGACCGGATGACCCTCTACGCGCCCGTGAAGCACGTGCGCGGCCGTGGTGACACGCTCAACAGCCCGCTGCTGACCGTGGAGTGCTGGTCCCCCGCCGAGGGTGTGATCGGCGTGCGCACCACCCACCACGCGGGGTCGGTGCGCGGCGGGCCCGAGTTCGCGCTGCCCGGGGCCGAGGCGGGCGCCGGGAAGGTGCGCCGGGACGGCGACGTCGTGGAGCTCTGCGCCGGCGAACTGACGCTGCGGGTGGACACCTCCACGCCGTGGCAGCTGGAGTTCACCGCCGGAGGGCGGGTCCTGACCTCGGTGGGGGAGCGCGGCACCGGCTTCGTCACCGACGCCGACGGCCGCCACCACCTGCTCGGACAACTCGCCCTGGGCGTCGGCGAACTGGTCTACGGCCTGGGGGAGCGGTTCACCCCGTTCGTCCGCAACGGCCAGGTGGTGGACATCTGGCAGGCGGACGGCGGCACCAGCAGCGAACAGGCCTACAAGAACGTCCCGTTCCACCTGACCAACCGGGGCTACGGCGTCTTCGTCAACCACCCCGGCAAGGTCAGCTACGAGGTCGGCTCCGAGTCCGTCGGCCAGGTGCAGTTCAGCGTCGAGGACCAGTCGCTGGAGTACTTCGTCGTCCATGGCCCGAGCCCCAAGGCGATCCTGGAGCGCTACACCGCGCTCACCGGCCGCCCGGCCCTGCCGCCGGCCTGGGCGCTCGGCCTGTGGCTGACCACCTCCTTCACCACCGAGTACGACGAGGCCACCGTCAACCGCTTCGTCGGCGGCATGGCCCAGCGAGGCATCCCGCTGAGCGTGTTCCACTTCGACTGCTTCTGGATGCGCGGGTACCAGTGGAGCGACTTCCGCTGGGACCCGGACACCTTCCCGGACCCGGCCGGCATGCTCGCCAGGCTCAAGGAGCAGGGGCTGCGCATCTGCCTGTGGATCAACCCGTACATCGCGCAGAAGTCGGAGCTGTTCGCCGAGGGCATGCGGGAGGGCTACCTGGTGCGGCGCCCGGACGGCAGCGTCTGGCAGTGGGACCTGTGGCAGCCGGGCATGGCCCTGGTGGACTTCACCAACCCCGCCGCCACCGCCTGGTACACCGACAAGCTACGCGCCCTGCTGGACGTCGGTGTCGACTGCTTCAAGACCGACTTCGGCGAGCGCATCCCCACCGACGTGGTGTGGCACGATGGCTCCGACCCCGAGCGGATGCACAACTACTACACCCAGCTCTACAACCGGTCGGTGTTCGAGCTGCTCCGTGAGGAGCGCGGGGAGGGGGAGGCGATGCTGTTCGCCCGGTCCGCCACCGCGGGCGGGCAGCAGTACCCGGTGCACTGGGGCGGCGACTGCGAGTCGCACTTCAACGCCATGGCGGAGTCGCTGCGCGGGGGCCTGTCCCTCGGCCTGTCCGGCTTCGGCTTCTGGAGCCACGACATCGGCGGCTTCGAGGGCACCCCGACCCCCGCCGTCTTCAAGCGCTGGACCCAGTTCGGCCTGCTCTCCTCGCACAGCCGGCTGCACGGCAGCAAGTCGTACCGGGTGCCGTGGGAGTTCGGTGACGAGGCGGTCGAGGTCACCCGCGAGTTCACCCTGCTCAAGCACCGGCTCGCGCCGTACCTCCAGCGCGCGGCGCAGCAGGCCCACGCCACCGGCGTCCCGGTGATGCGGGCGATGGTGCTGGAGTTCCCGGACGACCCGGCCGCCGCCACGCTCGACCGGCAGTACCTGCTCGGCGACGACCTGCTCGTCGCGCCCGTCTTCACCGAGGACGGCGCGGTCGAGTACTACGTGCCCGAGGGGACGTGGACCAACATCCTCACGGGCGGTCAGGTCACCGGCCCGCGCTGGGTGCGCGAGCAGCACGGCTTCCACACCCTGCCGGTGCTCGCCCGCCCGGACTCCGTCATCCCGTTCGGGGCGGACGACCAGCGTCCGGTGTCCGTCTGGGCACAGGGCGTCGAACTGCGGGTGCACGCCTTCGCGGACGGCGCCGAGCGCACCGTCGTGATCCCGCGCAGCGACGGCCCCGGCGAGAGCGCCCGCTTCCACGTGCGCCGCACCGGCGACCGCCTGCGGGTGACCACCGACAGCCCGCACCCGTGGCAGCTGCGGACCGGCGGCCCGGACGGCGCCCTGCACGTCAGCCCCGCGGGCACCGCGGAGGCCGAACTGCCCTACCCGGCCTGAGGCCGGTCCCGACGCGAGGTCCCGCGCCACCGCACCGTGGGGCGGGACCTCGTCCCCTTGCCACCCGACCCACGCCCGGAAGCGCCGATGCAGAGCCGCACCAAGCGCCACCTCGCGCCCGCCGCGCTCGATGCCCTGCTGCGCGGCTCCGCCGGCGTGGGGTGCCGCCTCGAACACGAGCTGACCGAGGGCTGGTTCAACAGCGCCTACCGCGTCCGGCTGGACGACGGCCGGCCGGCCGTCGTCAAACTCGCCCCGCCGCCCGACGCACCGGTGCTCCGCTACGAGCGGGGCATCCTCGGGACGGAGGCGATGGTCTATCGGCGGCTCGCGACCCTGCCGGACGGCGCCGTCCCGGCGCCCGAACTGCTTCACGCGGACGAGGAGTTCATCGTCCTGTCGGTGCTGGAGGGAACACCCTGGGACAAGGCGGGCGACCGCCTGGCGCCGGCTGCCGGGCCGACACTGCGCCGCGAGCTCGGCGCGATCACCGCCCGCCTGCACACCCTGGCCCCGGCGGACGGCCGATTCGGCTACCCCGTGGCGGAGTCCGCACTGTCCGCCCACGACTGGCGGACGGCGTTCACCGCGATGGTGGAGGCGCTGCTCGAGGACGCCGACCGCTGGTGCTCACCGCTGGACGTGTCACCCCGCGACCTCCGCACCCTGGTGTCCGAGGGCGGCCTCGCCCTGGAGGCGGTCACCGAGCCCCGCCTCGTCCACTTCGACCTCTGGCCGGGCAACATCTTCGTGGACCCGGTGGGCCGCAGGATCACCGGCCTCATCGACCACGAGCGGGCGTTCTGGGGCGACCCGGCCGCAGAGCTTGTCTCGCTGGCCTTCGGCGGCGACGCCGGCCCGGAGAGCGACCTCGCCGTCGGCTACACCGAGGCCGGTGGCAGCCTCGACTTCACAGCCGGCCTTCGACACCGATTGGCGCTCTACCGGCTGTACTTGGGCTTGCTGCTCGTCGTGGAGTGCGCCCCGTGCGGCTTCGGCGAGGACCACCTCGCGTTCTGCCGCCGGATGCTCGCCGACGCCGTCACCCGCCTCCGGGCCCTGGGGTGACGGGCGCAACGCTGACCCCACGGCCGGACCGTCCGTCAATGCGCGATGTCTTGACGGTGTCCTGAAGGCTGGCCATAGTGATCCCCGTTGCGGCACGGGAGGTGTCCGTGCCGTCATCACGCGCGACCCTTCCCGGCCGGAATTGTTAGCGCTAACAAAATGAGCGCCTTCCTTCTTCCACCCGCGAAGGAGTTCGTCCATGACCACACGATCATGGCTGCCCCGCGCCCGGCGGGCGCTGTTGGCGGCGGGCACGACCGCCCTGCTCGTCGCCGGCCTGCTCACCGGTGCGGCCACCGCCTCCGGGGCCGCCGCCCAGGGCCCGTGCGATGTCTACGCCGCGGGCGGAACGCCGTGCGTCGCGGCGCACAGCACCACCCGCGCGCTGTTCGCCTCCTACAACGGCCCGCTGTACCAGGTGCGGCGGGCCTCGGACAGCGCGTTGCAGGACGTCGGTGTGCTGTCCGCCGGAGGCGTTGCGGACGCCGCGGCGCAGGACGCCTTCTGCGCGGGTACCACCTGCACCGTCACCCGCGTCTACGACCAGACCGGCGACGGCAACACCCTGGTCTACCAGGGGCCGGGCGGGACCGGCGGCGCCGACACGGCGGCCACCGCGAACACGGAGGCGCTGAGCGTCGGGGGCCGCAAGGCGTACGCGCTCTACATCAACCCCGGCAACAGCTACTTCGCCTACAACTCCACGGGGGGCGTGCCGACGGGCAGCTCACCCGAGGGCGAGTACATGGTCACCAGCGGCACCCACGTCAACAACGGCTGCTGCTTCGACTACGGCAACACGGAGACCGACCACAGGGCCGACGGCAACGGCGCCATGGACGCGATCAACTTCGGCACGGAGTGCTGGTTCGGCGGCTGCACCGGAACCGGACCGTGGGTGCAGGCGGACCTGGAGAACGGCCTGTTCTCCGGCGGCAGCAAGACGTGGAACCCCGGCCAGGTCCCGCAGACCAGCCGCTTCGTCACCGCGATGCTCAAGAACGACGGCACCACCCGGATGGCGCTCAAGGGCGCCAACGCCCAGTCCGGGAGCCTGACCCAGCTCTACAGCGGCTCACTGCCCGGCGGATGGAGCCCGATGCACAAGCAGGGCGCCGTCATCCTCGGCAGCGGCGGCGACTGCTGCCAGACCAACCGCAACGCAAGCGCGGGCACCTTCTACGAGGGCGCCATGGTCAAGGGCTACCCCTCGGACGCCACCGACGCCGCGGTCCAGGCCAACATCGCCGCGGCCGGCTACAGCACCACCACCCCGTTCACCCCCGGCACGAAGGTGTCGCTGCAGGCCACCGCCTCCTGCTGCACCGGCGACTACCTGCGGCACGACACGAGCGACGACAGGGTGGTGATCGCGCCGGTGACCTCGGGCAGTTCCGCCACCGACAAGGGCAACGCGACCTGGATCGTCCGGGCCGGCCTGGCGAACAGCGGCTGCGTCTCCTTCGAGTCGGCCGACACACCCGGCAGCTACCTCAGGCACTACGCGTTCCAGCTCCACCTCCAGCCCGATGCCGGCACCAGCCAGTTCGCCGCCGACGCCACCTTCTGCGTGGAGCCCGGAAACGGCGGCACCGGCTACTCTCTCCAGTCCTTCAACTACCCGGCCAAGTACGTCCGCCACTACCGCCTCGCCGGCTACCTCGCGAGCGACGGCGGTGCCAACGCCTGGGACAACCCGTCGTCATGGGCCCAGGACACCAGCTGGCTCGCGGCCGCTCCCTGGAGCTGACCAGCAGCAGCCCGAGCCGGGTCCGGCGGCGACAACGGACGGAGCCGAACCGGACCACACCTCACACCCCACCCTGTGAATGGAGTCTTTCATGATCAAACCGTCGATCCGCAGGTTCAGGCGGGCCTTCCTCGCGTTCGGTGCGACCGCCGCACTCTCCGTCAGCCTGCTCACCGGCGCGGCCGGGACCTCGCAGGCGGCCACCCAGGGGCCGTGCGACATCTACGCCGCCGGCAACACGCCCTGCGTGGCGGCGCACAGCACCACCCGGGCCCTGTACGGCGCGTACAACGGCCCGCTGTACCAGGTCAGGCGCGCCTCCGACAACGCGACCAGGGATATCGGCCTGCTGAGCACCGGCGGATACGCCGACGCCGCCGCGCAGGACTCCTTCTGCGCCGGCACCAGCTGCGTCATCACCGTCCTCTACGACCAGTCCGGCAAGGGCAACCACCTCACCCAGGCTCCTGCCGGCGGGGCGGCCGGCGGTCCGGACAACCTCGCCAACGCCTTCGAGGCGCCGGTCACCGTCGGCGGGCACAAGGCGTACGGCGTCTACGTCGCCCCCGGCACCGGCTACCGGAACAACCACACCAACGGCATCGCCACCGGCGACCAGCCCGAGGGCATGTACGCGATCTTCGACGGCACGCACTTCAACGGCGGTTGCTGCTTCGACTACGGCAACGCCGAGACCAACAGCCTGGACACCGGCAACGGCCACATGGAGGCCCTCTACTTCGGCGACAACAAGAGCTGGGGCTCGGGCAGCGGCAACGGACCCTGGGTCATGGCCGACCTGGAGAACGGCCTGTTCTCCGGGGTCAACCGCGGATCCAACGCCAACGACCCCAGCGTCCACAACCGCTTCCTGACCGCCATGCTCAAGGGCGGACCGAACCAGTGGGCCCTCCGCGGGGGCGACGCCCAGTCGGGCGGCCTGTCCACCTTCTACAACGGCGTGCGCCCCAACGCCACCGGCTACAACCCGATGCACAAGGAAGGCGCGATCATCCTCGGCATCGGCGGTGACAACAGCAAGTGGGCCCAAGGCACCTTCTACGAAGGCGTCATGACCCAGGGCTACCCGTCGGACGCCACCGAGAACGCGGTCCAGGCCAACATCACCGCCGCCGGCTACACCAGTGGCTCGACCGGCACCGGCACGCTGACCCCCGGCTCCCGGATCTCCCTGCGGGCCACCACCGCGCCCTGCTGCACCTCGCACTACCTCCGCCACGACGACGCCGACACCAAGGTCGTCATCTCCGACACGAACTCCTCCAGCTCGGCCACCGACAAGGCCGACGCCACCTGGATCGTCCGCGCCGGCCTGGCCGACAGCTCCTGCCTGTCCTTCGAGTCCGCCAACAACCCCGGGCAGTTCCTGCACCACTACAACTACGAGCTCTACCTGGACTTCGACAGCGGGGCCGGCTCCTTCGCCCAGGACGCCACCTTCTGCCCCACCGGGGGCAACAGCGGGACCGGCACCTCCTTCCAGTCCGTCAACTTCCCGACGAAGTACCTCCGGCACTACAACTACACGGCCTACATAGCGAGCAACGGCGGCTCCAACAGCTGGGACAGCAGTGCCAGCTGGGCCGCCGACACCAGCTGGCTGGTCGCCCAGCCCTGGGGCTGAGCCACCGCGGCAGCACCACCGCGCACCGGCCCGCCACCGCCTCGCCGGCGGTGGCGGGCCCGGCTCGCGCGACGGAGGAGCCCGGAAGCGACGGTGACACCACCCGACCGACCCCAGGAGCAGAGGAACCGACCTTGTCCTACAGCATCCGCGCGGGCGCCCTGGAACGGCACACCGCCGCAGAGATCCTCCGCGTCGAGCCCTGGGGACCGGACGCCGTCCGGGTGCGGGCCTCGTCCGCGACCATCGACCCCACCGCCCCCGGTGCGCTGGAGAACCCGCGGCCCGCCCCGCACGCCGACGTGTCCGTGTCGGACGACGGCAGTGCCCGCCTGGTCAACGGCAGCATCGCCGTCGAGGCCTCGGCGGACGGCCGGCTGCGATTCCGCCACGCCGTCTCGGGCCGCGAACTCCTCGCCGAGCGCAGCCCGCACGCGCTCCACGCCGGCCCGCGCGTCCACGCGGCCGGCGGCCGGACGGAGCAGTCCTTCGAGGCCTACGACGGTGAACGGCTGCACGGCCTGGGGCAGCACCTGCACGGACGCCTGGACCAGAAGGGCTGTGTGATCGACCTCGTCCAGCGCAACACCGTGGCGGCCGTCCCCTTCCTGCACTCCTCGCGCGGCTACGGACTGCTCTGGAACAACCCCGCCACGGGCCGCGTCGAACTGGGCGCCGACACCACCCGGTGGACCGCCGACGGCGGCGGGCGCATCGACTACTGGATCACCGCCGGTGACACCCCGGCCCGGATCCTGGACTCCTACACCCGGGCCACCGGCCGTCCGCCCCTGCTGCCCGCATGGGCCTCGGGCTTCTGGCAGTCGAAGCTGCGCTACCGCACCCAGGACGAACTCCTCGCCGTGGCCCGGGAGTACAAGGACCGCGGACTTCCGCTGTCCGTCATCGTCTGCGACTTCTTCCACTGGCCGAGGATGGGCGACTGGCGCTTCGAAGAGAGCGAATGGCCCGACCCCGCCGCCATGGTCAAGGAGCTGTCGGACCTCGGCGTGAAGCTCGCCGTCTCGGTGTGGCCCACCGTCGAGCCCGACAGCGACGCGTACGACGCGCTGCGCTCGGCCGGGCACCTCGTCCGGGACACCGGCGGCGGTCTGCTCACCTTCCCGTGGCCGTCCCGGTACGGCGGCCAGGCCCTGATCCGCCCGATGGCGTACTACGACGCCACCCACCCCGGAGCACGCACCGCGCTGTGGCAGCGGCTGAACGACAACTACCGTTCGCTGGGCGTGGCGTGCTTCTGGCTGGACGCCTGCGAACCCGACGTGCCCCCGGGCCTCGCCGAGCGCGCCGTCTACGCGGCAGGGCCGGCCGCCGAGGCCGCGAACCTCTACCCGCTGGAGCACGCCCGCGCGGTGGCCGACGGCCTGCGCGCGGAGGGCGAGGACCGGCCGCTGTCGCTGGTCCGCTCGGCGTGGGCGGGCAGCCAGAAGTACGGCGCCCTGCTGTGGTCCGGCGACATCCCCACGACCTTCGACTCCCTCGGGCGCCAGATCAGGGCCGGGCTGAACGTCGCGATGAGCGGCATCCCCTGGTGGAACACGGACATCGGAGGCTTCTTCGGCGGCGACCCGGACGACCCGGCGTACCGTGAGCTGCTGATCCGGTGGTTCCAGTACGGCACCTTCAGCCCCGTCATGCGGCTGCATGGGGACCGCGAGCCCAACCACCCCGCCTTCGCCACGGACATGACCGGCGGGCCGAACGAGATCTGGTCGTACGGGGAGCAGGCGTACGGCATCCTCCGTGACCACCTGTCGCTGCGCGAGCGCCTGCGCCCGTACCTGCACGGCCTGTCCGAGGCCGCCCACCGCACCGGCGCCCCGCCCATGCGTCCGCTGTTCTTCGACTTCCCCGAGGACGGACACGCCTGGGAGGTGGACGACCAGTTCCTGCTCGGCCCCGACCTGCTGGTGGCCCCCGTGTACGAGGCCGGTGTCCGGGCCCGTCAGGTGTACCTGCCGTCCGGCACCGGCTGGCGCGACCCGGCCACCGGCCGCGTGCTGGAAGGCGGAACGACGCTCGACGCCGAGGCCCCACTGGAGCGCATCCCGGTCTTCGTACGGGAAGGTGCCGACGTCACGGCCCGGCTGACACCTTCCGAGGCCTGACGGAGGAAGCCACGGCCGTGCGAGCTCTCCCTCCACGCAGTCCCCTTACCCTGCTTCGCAGGGGATCCGTTTCCTCCCCCGGCTGAAGCCGGGGATGTCCACGGAGGTATCCGATGACGACACGACCCCTTCCTCCGCAGGACCTCCGCGCCGTTCTGTTCGACTCGGGCGGTGTGCTGATGCAGCCGATCGGCGGCCGGTGGAACCCGCGGGCGGACTTCGAGCAGACCGTTCTCGCCCACGTGCCGTCGATCACGTCGGAACAGTTCGCGGCAGCCCTCGCGGCCGGCGACCGGCTCCTCGCCGCCTCGTCGCCCGAGCCCGCGCCCGACGACTACCACCGGCTGATGCTCCGTCACGTGGGGGTCGAACCGTCCTCGGAGCTCCTCGCCGACCTGCGCCGCGAAGTCCCGGCGGCCACGCTCCTGGAGACGTACCCGGACGTGGTGGGCACCCTGGAAGAGCTCAGCCGCCGGGGCGTGCGGATGGCGGTGGTGTCGGATGCCTGGCCCAACCTGCCGGACCTTCACGCCGGGCTGGGGATCGGACGGTTCTTCGAGGCGTACGCGATCTCCGCGGTGCTCGGCTGCAACAAGCCGGACCCGCGCATGTACCACCACGCCAGCGACGCGCTGGAGCTCGCGCCCGGGCAGTGCCTGTTCGTCGACGACGATCCCGACCTGGTCGCCGCTGCGATCGGGCTCGGGTACGCGGGGCGCGCGGTCTGCCGGGGATCGCTCACCACGGCGGTGCCCTCCATCGCGTCCCTGGCGGAACTGCTGGACCTCTTCTGAGACGGGCGGGACGGTCCACCCCGACTGTAGGGTCCTGCTCCTGCGGTCGGGGCGGGGAGCCCGGCGGTGGGCGGAGGACTACTTCTGCGAGACCGACGCCTTCGCCTGCGCCTCGACCACCAAGGCCTGCCCGGGCTGGTTGGCCAGGCCCGGGGCTGCGAGGCCGACTCGGGCGAGGTACCGGCCGGTGAGGGTGAGTGCGCTCGCCCGTCGTGCCCAGGCGGGCCAGGTGTGCTCGGGGGAGGAGAGTTCGGGGCGTACCCGCAGGACGTAGTCGGTTTCGGGGTCCAGGCCCGGGAGGCGTACGGGCGCGCCGTTCTCGGCGACGGAGGTCTCCAGCTGGACGTACGCGAAGACGGCGTGGGTCCGGTCCCGCGAGACGACGCCGTGGACCCAGGCGGCCGGGTCGGGGTGGTCGGCGCGGACGACGTCTCCGCCGTGGAGCAGCGGGCGAAGCTGCTTGTAGGCACTGACCCACGCGGTCAGCGCGGTCAGGTCGTCCTGCGACCAGGTCGAGATGTCCGCTTCGATGCCGGCGTGCCCGAACAGGGCGGTGGCGCAGCGGAGGGCGAGCGTGGTGTCGCGGCGGCTGATGTGGGCGGGGGCGGAGCCGATGTGGGAGCCGATCAGCTCGTGGGGCAGGAGCAGACCGGTCCAGCGCTGGATGGCCTGGCGCTCGATCGGGTCGATGTTGTCCGATCCCCAGATCCGGTCGGTGCGTTCGAGGATGCCGAGGTCGGCGCGGGCCCCGCCGGAGGAGCAGGACTCGATCTCCAACCCGGGGTGGCGGCCGCGCAGTTCGTCCAGCAGGCGGTAGACGGCGGTGGTCTGCGCGTGCACGCCGGGTCGGCCGTCGTGGACGGCGTCGGCGAGGTCGCGGTTGTGGTCCCACTTGATGTAGTCGATGCCCACCTCCCCGACGAGGGTGCTGATCCGCTCCAGCAGGTAGGCGTGGGCGTCGGGGTGCGCGACGTCCAGGACGTGCTGGCTGCGCTGCTCGTACGGGAGGCGGTCGGGGTCGGCGAGGAACCAGTCGGGGTGGGCCCGGGCCAGGTCGGAGTCGGGGTTGACCATCTCGGGCTCGAACCAGAGGCCGAACTGCATGCCGAGCCCGTGAACGTGGTCGGCGAGCGGGCGGAGTCCGTCGGGCCACACCTTCTCGTCGACGTACCAGTCGCCGAGGCCGGCCCGGTCGTGGCGGCGGTGCCGGAACCAGCCGTCGTCCACGACGAACCGTTCCACGCCGACCGTCGCCGCCGTGTTCGCGAGGACGCGTACCCGTTCGGGGTCGTGGTCGAAGTAGACCGCCTCCCAGATGTTCATGGTGACCGGCCGGGCGGTGGTCGGGTGCTGGGGCCGGGCCCGGAGCATGTCGTGGAACCCCCGGCTGATGCCGTCCAGGCCCGTGCCGGAGGCCGCGAAGTACACCCACGGTGTTCGGTAGGACGCGCCCTCCGCCAGCCGGATCTCGCCCGCGTCCAGCAGTTCGCCGCCGCCGAGGACCGTCGTCCCGTCGGCCAGCCGCTCCGCGTACTGGACGTGGTTGCCGCTCCAGGCGGGGTGCACGCCCCAGACCTCGCCGTGCCGGAAGCCGAAGCCCTCGCTGCCGGCGAGCAGCAGCCCGGCGTCGAAGCCCGTGCGGCCGCGCCGGTTCTCCCTCGACCAGACGCCCTGCCGCAGCGGGGCGCGCTGCGGGGAGCGCTCACGGGCCCAGCGGCCGGCGAAGTCCAGCAGTTCCGCGGCGTGGGCGGGGACCGGCAGCACGCACGCCAGCACGTCCAGGGTGTAGGTGTCCGTCGCCGTGTTGGTCAGGGTGTGGCGCAGCCGCACCACGCTCTGTTCCGTCATCTGCAGCTCGGTGTCCAGCGCGAGCCCCGCGCCGGGGTCCAGGGCCCGCACGCGGATGGTGCCGCCCCGGCCGTCCTGGGCGCGCACGGCGGCCGGTTCGGCGAGCTCGAAGCGCGTCGGGCGGACCCGGCCGTCGCGGTGCCCGGCGAGGGTCGGGCGTCCGAACCAGCCCCAGCCCCGCCCCTGGGAGGGCATCAGGCTCCCGGCCTGGTGGCGCGAGCTTCGGCCCATGGCGTCGAGTACCTGCGCGGCGTCGCCGGCGCGGAAGCCGGGATCGACGCCCCAGTGCAGCACCCGGGGCATCTCGGGTCCGGTGGCGTCGAGCACGAGGGCCGTATCACCGGCCGACAGCACGACGAGATTCGCCTCAGTCAATTCGTCCTCGTTCAGGGGATGGGATGGATGGTCCTGGTCCAATGCCCGACGGGTGCCACGCCGTACCCTCGGCAGCACGGTAGCCGTGGGCACGGGGGCGATGCGGTCGCCGCAGTGGCCGACGGGCCGTGCCCGGCGCGGAAGCGTCCTCGTCCGCCCGGGCCACGGGCTGCTTCCGTCAGGAGTTCGGTCAACGCTCACAAAGGCCCTGGTCCGCCGCGTCGCGGGTCCGGGCTCCCTTCGTCGGCGGGTCGGTTCCGTGCCCCCGCCCGACGGAGTGCACTCCAAGAGATAGCACGTTCGGCCGCGCGCTGAACATCCCATGGCCGGTGCCCCTGACGGCTGGTCACTTACCCTTGCCCGTCTGCGGAGCCGCGTGTAGGTCCATCTGGGCAGGGGCGCCCGGCTCGCGGTACGGTCGGCGTCACGGTTGCCGACAAGGGGGGATCCGCCATGCTGTCCGAAGCGTTGACCGCGCTGGCCATGTCCGGTGGGACGGCGGTGATGACCGCCGCCGGGACCGAGGCATGGGAGGGGTTCCGAGGCCGGGTGGCCGCCTGGTTCGGACGGGGGGACGCCCAGCGCGAGAGCGCCGAGCTGGAGCGGCTGGGCCGCACAGCCACCGAGCTCGCGGAGGCCGAGGGCGAGCAGCTGGAGCGGCTCCGGATCCGGCAGGAGGCCTCCTGGCAGACCCGGTTCGAGGCGTTCCTGGAGGACCTGCCGGACGACGAGCGCGAGCGCGCCGGCGAGGCGCTGCGCGAACTGCTGGACGAGAGCGCGGCGCAGGCTCAGGTGTCGGCCGGTGACGGCGGGATGGCGGTCGGCGGAAACGTGCACATCAGCGCTCGGGAAGGCTCGGTCGCCGCCGGTGTGATCCACGGCGGTGTGCAGGTCGGCCACCCTCAGGGGCCGGATCCGTCCAGGGGCTGAACGGACCGGCTGCGCCAAGCCCACCACAAACCTCGCCACGGCCACTGTTCTCGGGGGTGCAGGCGAGCAATCACAGCTTCGCCGTCGGCCACGTTGACCAGGTGGCCTACTACGCCGGCCGACGTGCCCCGGCGGCCTGGCCGCACCAGGTCGGGGCGGTCCCGAACACCGCGCACTGCTTCCAGCGCCGGGCCGCTCCCGACGTCCCCGACGCCCCGGTGCGCTGCCGGATACTGGTCGGCACCGCGGGGGTCGGCAAGACCCAGCTGGCCGCGAACGAGGCCCGCACCGCCTGGCAAGCCGGGCAGCTCGACCTGCTGGTCTGGGTCACCGCCGGTAGCCGCGCGGCCATTCTGACGGCTTACGCCCGGGCCATCGCCGAGATCACCGGCAGCGACCCGGCCGATCCGGAGGAGGGCGCACGGGAGTTCCTGGCCTGGCTCCGGCCGGGCGGGGGCGGGGAGGAGGTCCGCCGGCTGCTCGTCCTGGACGGTCTGGTCGACCCCGACGACCTGCGTGGACTCTGGCCGCCGGACCATCGCCTGGGACGGACCCTGGTCACCACCTGGCGCCGGGACCTGGCCCGCGAGGGGCTCGGCCGACAGGTGGTCACCGTGCCGTCGTTCAGCTCCGCCGAGGCCTTCGGCTACCTCACGGCGGTGCTCGCCGCGTCCGGCCGAGTCGAGCCGCCTGAGCAACTGGAGGCACTCGCCCGCGAGTTGGGATACCTGCCGCTCGCACTCGCGCAGGCGGCCGCCTACCTGGTCAGCACCGGCCTGAGCTGCGCCGACTACCTCCGCCTGCTCCGCGACGACGGTCGGCGGCTGGCCGACCTGGTACCGGATCCGGGCGGACTGCCGGACGAGCAGAGCCTGCCACTGCCGAACGCCTGGGACCTCGCGCTGGAGCGCGCCGACGCCCTGGCGCCGATCGGGACGGCGCGGGTGCTGCTGGAACTGGCGGCGCCGCTGGCTTCCGACGGCATCCCGGCCGCGGTGCTGACCTCCGCTGTCCGGTACCTCGACCGGGAGCGGACCGCACGGCCGGCCGAGGGCGCGGAGCCGGACGGGAGCGCCGACGAGACGCTCGCGCTGCTGCACCGGTGGAGCCTGCTCGACTACGACCCGACGGACACGAGCCGGTCGGTGCGGGTCCACCCGGTGGTGCAACGAGCCGTCCGCGAGGGCGCGCCGGCCGGCCGGGCCGCGGCGGTGGTCGGCGTAGCCGCCGACCTGCTCTTCGTCGCGTCCCGGAAGTCGGCGGACGAGGCGAACGCGCTGACGTCCTTCCTGGTACCTCCGAAGGACCGGCCGCCACTCCCGCGTTCGCGCGTCCTCGACTTCCCTCCCGACGTGCTGCGCTCGAACGTCGAGGCGCTGACCCGCAACGACCGGACCCTGCTGCTGGGATCCGGCGAGCCCGGGCTCCGGCACGGCTGGAGTACCGGCTACCGGCTGCACGACCTCGTGTTGCGGGTGGGCGACACGCTGGCGGACGACGGCCGGCCACAGGCCGCCCTGGACTACTTCGAAACGCTGCTGCCGGCGACAGCCGACCGGCTCGGAGCCCGGCACGAGTCCGTGACGAAGCTGCGCGGCCGGATCGCGCGGCTCCGGGCGGAATCCGGGGACCTCACCGCCGCGATCACCGAGTACCGCCGGATGGTCGACGACCAGCTCGCCCTGCTGGCCCCGGAGTACGAGCTGTCCCCCTCGCAACGCGTCCGCCTGGTCTTAGGGGTCACCGAGCTGCGGTACCGCCTGGCCCACTGGCTCGAACAGGCCGGCGACCTGCCGGGCGTCGCCGGCGTCTATCGCGACATCCTCGCCGATGACGGCTACATCGCGGCCGTCAACGGACGGATGAGCCCGCCCGACTTCACCCTGCGCCGCACCGTCGCCGAGTGGCAGGGGAGGGCCGGGGACGCGGCCGGGGCAGCGATCTCGTACCGCCGGCTCGTCGACGAGCTGCTCCGCATGCTCGGGCCGACGGACTACGGCACCTTCGACACCCGCTTCCGCTTCGGTCACTGGCTGGGCGAGTCGGGTGACGTTCGAGAGGCCGTGGCCGTCCTGACCGACCTGCTGAACGAGCAACTGCGCGTCCTCAGCCCAGGCCATCCCGACCTCGCGACCACCCACCAGGCACTCACGTACTGGAAGGGACAGTCCCGGGGCAAGTGGAGGCGGTGGGGGAGGTAGGCGTCGGCCCACGGCACAGCGGAAGGAGCGCGTCAGCTGACCCGAAGACCCACGGCCAGTGTCAGCTCAAGGACCCGGTGGGGCGACGCCAGATCCGGAAACAGCTCCCGCAGCTGCGACATCCGGTATCGGACTGTCTGGGGATGGACGAACAACGCCGCCGCCACCTCCTCCCGCCTGCCCTGGTGCAGCAGCCACGCCCGGAGCGTCTCCTCCAGCCGCTGTGCCGTCGCGTCGGGCAAGGTCCGCAACGGTGCGAGGGCTCGGGCACGCAGGTCTGCGAACGCGTCCGCGTCGGCGCTCAGCACCAGCTCGGGCAGGTGGTCCTCGGTGTCGCGGATGTCAGCGGAGAGGGAACGCGCGCGTACGGCTCGTGCGTACGAGGCGGACGCACGAGTCCACGGCCGGGCCGGGCCGACGACGGCGGTGCGGTCGGTCAGCTGCCGCAGGAGACGCGACCGGTCGGCATCGGGGACGAGCAGCACACCGGTGGCGTCCGGCAGATCGTCGAGGACCAGGGTGCTCGGGTCGAGCGCGCGGTAGGCAGGCCGGGCCTGGACCGCGGGCAGCAGGACCACGGTCAGCGAAACCGGAGGCTGCCATCCGGCCCGTTGAGCAGAGGCCATCAGCACGTCCGGGTTCGCGCCGGCGAGGAGGTCGCGGGCCAGGTGTTCCAGATGGCGCTCGTGGGCCCTGCCCCGGGCGGCCAGTTCGTCGGCGTGGCCCGCGGCGCTCGCGGCGGAGAGCTCGTCGATGTAGGCGAAGGTCAGCTCGGCGAACTTGGCGACCTCGGCGGCGGGCAGACCTGCGGGTACGGCACCCGCCGCCAGGCATCGCCAGGCCACGCGGGCGCCGACACGGTAGGCGCTGAGCAGGGCGTCCATCGAACGGCCGTCGCGCACCTCGCCGCGACCCAGCTCGTAGGCCGCGTCACCGGCGTCGCCGCTTGTGTCGTTCCCGCTCGCCAGGTCCAGGTAGTTCCCCAGAGCAGTGCGGACGGCCCGGCGGATGGTGCCGCCCATGGGGCCCGAAAGGGCATTGGCGTAGGGAGGGACCTCGTCGATGATCGCCTGGACGACCTCGTCGGCGGTGGTCGTCAGCGCGGCCCGAAGTGCCGTGACCGTCGTCTCATCCAGGGCCAATTCGCCGGCCCTCCGGATTGCATGGCTCACGTTTTTGTTTCCTGCGAACAAATCGGCCGATCAGTTTCACGTCCTACGGTCAGGACTTTACGCCCCGAGGCGCCGCAAGCTGGAGTCATGACGCGTGCAACACTCCGCAGCAGGGCGTGGAAACTGCTGGAGATGGTCACAACGCCGCTGCTGCCCTCGGACTACCTCGACCTGGTCAGCCCGCTGCGTACCGGCGCCGACCTGCGGGGGCGCATCGAGGCCGTGCACCCCGAGACGGGCGACGCCGCGACCATCGTGATCAGGCCGGGACGGGGCTGGCGCGGCCACACGGCCGGTCAGTACCTGCGGATCGGGGTCGATGTCGACGGGAGGCGCCTGTGGCGTGCCTACTCGATCACCTCGCCGACAGACCGCCGGGACGGCCGTGTCACGATCACCGTGAAGGCCATCCCGGACGGCAAGGTCAGCAACCACCTGGTCCGCAGGGCGACACCGGGCACGCTTGTCCAGCTCGACCAGGCGTCCGGTGACTTCGTACTGCCGCGGGCCAAGCCCGCCAAGGTGCTCTACCTGACGGCCGGCAGCGGCATCACGCCCGTGATGGGCATGCTGCGCGACACCGAGTTCGACGACGTGGTCATGGTCCACCTCGCGCCACAGCCGCAGGACGTGCTCTTCCGCACCGAACTGCACGGCCTGGTCGCGGACGGGAAACTGCGCCTCATCGAGGTGCACACCGACACGGACGGCAGGCTCGACATCGCCCGTCTCGACGGACTCGTGCCCGACTGGGCCGAGCGCGAGACCTGGGCCTGCGGTCCCGCGGGCCTGCTCGACGCCGCAGAGAAGCACTGGAACGAGCACGGCGTCCACGAGCGCCTGCACACCGAGCGCTTCCGCCCGAGCACCGTCGTTGCCGGCGACGGCGGCGAGGTCACGTTCAGCGCCACCGGCAGGACCGTCGACGCGGACGGCGCCACGCCGTTGCTGGCCGTCGGCGAGGAGGCCGGCGTGCTCATGCCCTCCGGGTGCCGCATGGGCATCTGCTTCGGCTGCGTCACGCCGCTCAAGGCGGGCGCCGTCCGCGACCTGCGAACCGGCGAGATCACCGAGGCCGAGCCGGGCGTCCTCATCCAGACCTGCGTGTCCGCCGCGGCGGGCCCCTGCGACATCGAACGGTAGAAGCACTTTGACCGCCATCGACCCCACCGCCCACCTGACCGCGGAGCAGATCGAGGAGCTCGGCCGCGAGCTGGACGCGATCCGCGACGAGGTGATCGCCGGCCGTGGCGAGAAGGACGCCGCCTACATCCGGACGGTCATCTCGGCGCAGCGCAAGATCGAGCTGGTCAGCAGGGGCGTGCTGCTGTTCTCGATCTTCCCGCCCGCGTGGCTGCTCGGCACCGCCGGTCTGTCCGTGGCGAAGATCATGGACAACATGGAGATCGGCCACAACGTCCTGCACGGCCAGTGGGACTGGATGCGGGACCCGAAGATCCACTCCACCACCTGGGAGTGGGACCACGTCGCGCCGTCCGATCAGTGGAAGCACTCGCACAACGAGCTGCACCACACGTACACCAACGTGATCGGCAAGGACAACGACCTCGGCTACGGCATCATGCGCGTCGACGAGGACCAGAAGTGGCACCCGTTCCACCTCGGCCAGCCGCTGTGGAACTTCGTCAACGCCTGCTTCTTCGAGTACGGCATCGCCGCGTACGACCTGGAGCTCGGCAAGAACCTGCGCAAGCGCCGCCGCAAGGACCCGGAGTTCCGGGCGCGGGCCAGAGCCGTGGGCCGCAAGATCCGCAAGCAGGTGCTCAAGGACTACGTGATCCACCCGCTGCTGTCGGGCCCGTCCTTCCTCACCACGCTCGCCGCCACCTTCACCGCGAACCTGGTCCGCAACATCTGGACCCACTCGGTGATCATGTGCGGGCACTTCCCCGAGGGCGTGCAGGTCTTCGAGCGCCAGTCGATCGAGGGCGAGACGCGCGGCCAGTGGTACCTGCGCCAGATGATGGGGTCGGCGAACATCAGTGGCAGCAGGGCCATGCACTTCATGACCGGCAACCTGTCGCACCAGATCGAGCACCACCTGTTCCCCGACCTGCCGAGCAACCGCTACGCCGAGGTCGCGGTGAAGGTGCGCGCGCTGTTCGAGAAGTACGAGCTGGAGTACGTCACCGGGCCGCTGCCGAAGCAGGTGTTCTCCGCGTGGCGCAAGGTCTTCCGGCTCTCGCTGCCGAACAGGAAACCGAGGGCCGGAACGCCGGAGCGCGAGCAGGAGCTCGTCGCGGCCTGATCACCGGTACCGGTTCAGGTCCCGGCCGTACCGGCGGCACCGTCGGGCCGGCACCGTCCCGCTCGGCCGGCCGGTCGCGGGCACGGCGGGAACCGACCGTCACTCCTCGGCCTTCATGTCCACGGGAGGGCTTCTCCCGTACGCAGGTGCTCGCTCAGCCACAGCGCGGTGTTGCTGACGTGCATCAACGCAGCGGCCTGGCTGAGGGAGGCGTCGCGGATCGACAGCGCCCGGAAGATCGCCTCGTGCTCGGCGATGGTCCGGCCCGAGGCCTGTTCGTCGACCAAGCCGCGCCAGGTGCGGGCGCGCAGCGTACGCCCGGAGATGCCCTCCAGGACCGTGACCAGGGTCTCGTTGCCCGTGGCCGCGATGACGGCGCGGTGGAACGCGGCGTCATGGGCGTTGAGCCGCTCCACGTCGTCACGGGCGTCGCGCATGGCTGCCAGGTGCCGTTCCACCTCGGCCAGCTGCTCGTCGGAGATCCGGGTGGCGGCCAGCGCCGTGGCGACCGGTTCCAGGAGCCGCCGTACCTCGATGAGGTCCTGCACCGCGGCGGAATCGCCCTGCAGCAGCTCCACCGCGCCGCCGAGCCCTTCCAGGAGCAGGCTCGGCTGCAGGCTGGTCACGTACGTGCCGTCGCCCCGCCGGACTTCCAGGACCCGGGCGACGGCCAATGCCTTCACGGCCTCCCGGGCCAGGTTGCGGGAGAGACCGAGCTGGGCGGCCAGCTCCGGCTCCGGCGGGAGCTTCGAACCCGGTGGCAGCGCTCCGCTGCGGATCAGCTCGCGGATCTGCGCGATGGCCTTGTCCGTCAGAGACACCGCGCGCTCCTTCCGGGCCTGTTCACGACAGGCACGTCCGACCTGATGAGTTCCCGGGCGCGGAGAGCGTCCCAGCGAGCCTCGGGGATGTGCTGGCGATGGAGTTCCACGTTCCGTCCGACCTGTTCCGCAGTCCGCATGCCGAGGGTGACGTTGATGATACTGGGACGGCTGTAGGACCTGGGCGTCAGAGACGGGTCGTCCAGACCGGGCCGTCGGGGTAGGCGTACTCCTTGAGCGAGCCCGGGTGCATCTGTGCGCTCAGCCCGGGCAGGGTCGGCGCGAGATAGCGGCCGTCGGAGATGCGGACGGGGTCGACGAAGTGCTCGTGCAGGTGGTCGACGTACTCGATGACCCGGTCCTCGGTGGTGCCGGAGACGGCCACGTAGTCGAACATCGACAGGTGCTGGACCATCTCGCACAGCCCCACACCCCCGGCGTGCGGGCAGACCGGCACCCCGAACTTCGCGGCCAGCAGGAGGACCGCGAGGTTCTCGTTGACGCCGCCGACCCGGGCGGAGTCGATCTGCACGATGTCCACCGCTCCGGCCTGCAGCAGCTGCTTGAAGACGACCCGGTTGGCGACGTGCTCGCCGGTGGCGACCTTGATGGGGCCGAGAGCCTCGCGGACGGCGGCGTGGCCGAGGATGTCGTCGGGGGAGGTGGGCTCCTCGATCCAGTACGGGTCGTAGGGGGCGAGGGCGCGCATCCAGTCGATCGCGGGTGCCACGTCCCATCTCTGGTTGGCGTCGACGGCGATGCGGACGTCCGGGCCGACCGCCGCCCGGGCGGCACGCATGCGCCGTACGTCGTCCTCCAGGTCCGCGCCGACCTTCAGCTTGATCTGGGTGAAGCCGTCAGCGACGGCCTCCTGGGCGAGGCGGCCCAGTTTCTCGTCGGAGTAGCCGAGCCAGCCGGGGGTGGTGGTGTAGGCGGGGTAGCCGCTCTCCAGCAGGCGGGCGATGCGCTCCTGACGGCCGGGCTCGGCGCGGCGGAGGATCCCGAGCGCCTCCTCGGGGGTGAGGGCGTCGCTGATCCACCGGAAGTCGACCTGGGCGACCAGGTCCTCGGGGGACATCGCGGCGAGGAAGCGCCAGACGGGCTGGCCGACGCGCTTGGCGGCGAGGTCCCAGGCGGCGTTGACGACGGCTCCGGTGGCCATGTGGATGGCACCCTTCTCCGGTCCGAGCCACCGCAGTTGGGGGTCATGGACGAGAGTGCGGGCGAACCTTCCGAGGTCGGCGCAGACCTCCTCGACGGACAGGCCGACCACGTACGGGGCGAGGGCCGCGATGGCGGCGGCCTGGACGTCGTTGCCGCGTCCGGTGGTGAAGGCGAGGGCGTGGCCTTCCAGTCTGTCGCCGTCGTCGGTGCGCAGCACCACGTAGGCGGCGGAGTAGTCGGGCTCGGGGTTCATCGCGTCCGAGCCGTCCAGATGCTCGGAGGTGGGGAAGCGGACGTCCAGGACGTCCAGGGAGGTGATCCGGGAGGACGGGGGCATGACGGCGACTCCTGGGAGGGTCGGGGGGTTTGCCCCGGTCGACGGGGCATGTACGTGACGGCGGGCGGGCGGGCGGGCGGGCGGCCGACGACGGCCGCCCGGGTCACTCCTGGACCTTGCCGCCGGTGATGCGGGAGATGGCGAGGGCGACCAGGATGATCAGGCCGTTGAGGGCGCCGATCCACTGGGCGGGGACGCCCGCCAGCGTGAGCACGTTCTGGATCATGAAGAGCAGCAGGATGCCGCAGAACGCGCCGAACATGGTGCCCTTGCCGCCGTTGAGGCTGATCCCGCCGATGACGGCGGCGGCGAAGACGGTGAAGATGTAGCCGTTGCCCTGGGCGGAGGCGACCGAGGCCAGGCGTCCGGACAGCATCAGCCCGGCCAGGGCGGCGAGTGTGCTGCCGCTGACGATCACGGTCCACAGCACCCGGTCGGTACGGATGCCGGCTGCCTTCGAAGCGTCGACGTTGCCGCCGATCGCGTAGAGGGAGCGGCCGAAGCTGGTCCAGCCGAGAACCACGATCGCGATCGCGAACAGGGCCAGACAGGTCCAGATGGAGGCGGGCATCCCGAACCACTCGGCGGTGCCGAGGTAGAGCATCGACTCCGGCAGCTGGAAGAAGGTCTGCCCGCCGGAGACGCCGGTGAGGATGCCGCGCAGGACGATGAGCATGCCGAGGGTGACGATGAAGCCGTTGAGGCCGAAGCGGATGATCAGCAGCGAGTTGATCACGCCGACGAGTACGCCGACGGCCACGGTGACGGGAACCGCCCAGGCGCCGGGAAGCAGGCCGAGCCCGTGTCCCGCGCCGGCCGGGACGACCAGCCAGGCCGCGACACCGGGTGCGAGGCCCATGGTCGACTCCAGGGACAGGTCCATCTTCTTGACGATGAGGATCATCGTCTGGGCGAGGACCAGCAGGGCCATCTCGGACATGGTCTGCAGGACGTTGATGAGGTTGTCGGCCTGCAGGAAGACGGGGTTGACGATCTGGCCGACGATCGCGATGACGACGATCGCGGGGACGAGGGCGAGGTCGCGCAGCCGGGCCAGGGGTACCCGGCCGCCGAGCAGCGCGGTGCGCGGGGGCCTGGGTTCCACGGCCTCGGCGGCCGCGTCCGCGTGGACGGTTTCAGGCATCGAGGTCCACTCCTTCCATCGCGGCCACGAGCTCGTGGTCATGCCAGCCGCGGGCCATCTCTGAGGTCACCCGGCCCTGGAACATCACCAGGACCCGGTCGCACATACGAAGGTCGTCGAGTTCGTCGGAGGCGATGAGCACTCCTGTGCCGGTCTGCGCCGTCTCCTCGACCTTGCCGAGGAGGAACTCCTTGGAGCGCACGTCCACCCCCGCGGTCGGATTGATCAGCACCAGCAGGCGGGGGTCGTCCGCCAGCGCCCGGGCCATGACGACCTTCTGCTGATTGCCGCCCGAGAGCGCGGAGACGGGCAGCTCGGGGCCGGGCGTCTTGATCGCGAGCTTCTCGATCATGTCGCCGGCGAGCCGGTCCCGCCGTTGACGGCTGAGGAATCCGTTCCGGCCGAGCCTGTGCGGCACGGACAGCGTGGCGTTGTCGGCGATCGACATGTCGGGCACGAATCCCTGGTGGTGCCGATCCTGCGGGACGAACCCGGCACCCGCGGCGAGCGCGGCGGGAACGCTGCCGGGCCGCGGCCGCCGCCCGGCGATCGCCACCGCTCCCGCCTGGGCCGCCCGCAGCCCCACCACGGTCTCGGCGACCTCGGTACGACCGCTGCCGGCGGCACCCGCGAGTCCGACGATCTCCCCGGCGCCCACCTCGAAGGTGACATCACCGTAGGCACCGCCACTGCCCAGCGCCCGGACGGACAGGGCCGGCACACCGGTGCGGTCGAGGCTGCTCGACCGCACCGGCGGCCGGTCGCCGGCCGCCTCGCCGGTCATCGCGGCGACCAGCTCGGTGCGGGGGAGTTCCGCGACCGGCGCGGTCACGACGTGCCGGGCGTCGCGGAACACCGTCACCATGTCGCAGATGTCGTAGACCTCCTGGAGGTGATGACTGATGAACAGGAAGGTCACGCCCTGGCGCTGCAAGTCGCGGATCCGGTCGAAGAGACGGGTGATGGCCGCGCCGTCGAGCTGGGCGGTCGGCTCGTCCAGGATGATGAACCGGGCGCCGAACGACAGTGCCCGGGCGATCTCCACGAACTGCCGCTGTTCCACGTTCAGATCGCCGGCCGAGGTCTGCGGGTCGACGTCCACCGACCAGGCCGACAGCAGTTCCTTCGCCCGCCGGCGCACTCCCCGCCAGCTGATGAGCCGGCCACGCCCGTGGTCGTGGCGGTTGAGGAAGAGGTTCTCGGCGACGGTCAGGGTGGGGATGATGGTGGACTTCTGGTAGACGCAGGCCACGCGCTGTCGCCAGGCGTCGCGATCCGCCGGCCGTGGCGCGGGGCTGCCGCCGAAGGAGACCGTTCCCTCGTCGGGGGCCTGCAGGCCGGTGAGGACCGACACGAGCGTCGACTTGCCGGCCCCGTTGCGGCCGACTAGCGCGTGGGTCTCGCCGGCCCTGATGGTGATCCGGGCGCCGTCGAGGGCCACCGTCGGACCGAATCGCTTGACTATGCCCGTCGCCTCGACGACGGGCGGGCCCGCCTGGGACCGTCCGTCGTCCGCCGGGGCGGGCGCGGGGCTGACTGCTCGCTCCCCGTCGCTCATCACAACCGCCTTGTACTCGTTAGCCGTTGGGTACCTGATCGGGAACGTCAGCCGTGGTTGTTGCCCCACAGGGAGGGGTCGTCGCTCTTGACGCTGGGAACACCGCCGTAGCTGGCGCCGTCGAGGGTGACCAGGGGAGCGGAGAGCTGGTCCTCGAGCAGACCCGGCCGGACCTGGATGATGGTGCTGTCGTGGTCGGTCGTGCCGGGCTGGAAGGTCTTCCCGTCGATGGCGGCCTTCAGGTAGAACAGCGCGTACTTGGCGTACAGGTCGGCCGGCTGGGAGACGGTGGCGTCGATCCTGCCCGCCGCGATCGACTTGAGCTCCTCGGGGATGCCGTCGTTGGACACGACGAAGACGTGCTTCTCGTCCGACGGGTCGACCAGCAGGCCCTTCTGCTTGAGGACCTGGAGGGTGCCGGCCAGGGCGAAGCTGGACTCCATGTAGACCCCCTTGATGTCGGGGTCCGCGGTCAGGTCGGTCTGGAGCTTCTGTGCGGCGACCGCGCCGTCCCAGTTGGTGGCCTCGCCGAACACCTTGATGCCGGGGTAGTTCTTCTTCATGCAGCCGTTGAACGCCTCGGTGCGGTCCCGGCCGTTGACGGAGTCCAGACCGCCCTCCAGCATGACGACCTTGCCCTGCCCCTTCAGCTTCGTGCCGAGGAACTGGCAGGCCTTCTCGCCGTAGGCACGGTTGTCGGCCCGCACCACCATGAACACCTTGCCGCTGTCGGGGCGGGTGTCGATGGTGACGACGGGGATCTTCTTCGCCTCCAGCTGCGCCAGCGTCGGCGCGACGGCGGCGGTGTCCTGCGGCGCCATGGCGATTCCCTTCACACCCTGGCTGATGAAGGTCTGTGCGTTGGCGGTCAGCTTGGCGACGTCGTTCTGCGAGTTCGTCGTCTTCAGTGACAGGCCCAGCTGTCCGGCGTATCCGGGCGTGTACTTGATGTACGAGTTCCAGAAGTCGGTGTCGGAGCGCGGGTAGTCGACACCGACCAGTGGCGCGTCGCCCGAGGCGGCTTCGGTGCCCGAGCCGCCGCTGCAGGCGCTGAGCAGTGCCAGGGCGGACAGCGCCGAGGCGGTGGAGCGGAGTGCGGTCATGAGTCTCATCGGTACTTCCTCGCGCCGGTCCCGTGAGCGGGAGAGAGTTGTGCCGGGCGGCGGCCGCTGCGTGTCCGCCGCATCAGAGAGATGGGATGTATGTATAGGGGCGGCGACGGGGTGGTGTCCAGGTATCGAGCCAAATCGCAAGAATCTTGGCCCAGTTCGACGGATGCGGCGTGACCGGCCAGGAAGAAAAATCCCATCAATCGCTGCACGCCCGTTGACATCAGGGCGTTACATGGACGAACTTCGTGCGTAACCTCCCGGCGCCCCAGGGGTGTGCGCGTCGTACGTTCCCGCGTCGTCCGTTCCCCCGGTCCGGCCCGTTCTCTCCGTCCCCCCAGTCCAGGGATGTCCTCATGGCGAGCTCACTGAACCGACGTCAGTTCCTGTCCGCGGCCGCAGGTGTGGCTGCGGCCGCCATCGCGGGCGGCGGCCTCGCGGCCGGCGTCGCACAGGCGGCACCGAGCCCCTACACCCCTGACTGGAGCTCGGTCGACCAGCACCCGGCGGCTCCGGAGTGGTTCCAGGACGCGAAGTTCGGGATCTACTTCCACTGGGGGGTCTTCAGCGTTCCCGCGTACCAGAGCGAGTGGTACCCGCGGAACATGTACAAGGCCGGCAGCCCGGCCAACCAGCACCACATCGCGACCTACGGCCGGCCGGCGGACTGGCCGTACCACAACTTCATCAACGGGGCGAAGGACCTCGCGGGCAACACCGTGCAGTTCGCGCCGAAGCTGAAGTCGGCGGGCGGGAACTTCGACCCCGACGAGTGGGCGCAGCTGTTCGTCGACGCCGGCGCCAAGTACGCCGGACCGGTCGCCGAGCACCACGACGGCTTCTCCATGTGGGACAGCCAGGTCAACGAGTGGAATTCGGTCGCCAAGGGCCCCAAGCTGAACCTGCTGCAGCTGTTCGCCACGGCGATCCGCGCCAAGAACCTCAAGCTGCTGGTGGCCATGCACCACGCGTTCAACTTCAACGGCTACTACGAGAGCGCCCCCGCGCAGTCGGACCCGAGCCTCAAGAAGCTCTACGGGCAGCTGGACAGGTCGCAGGAGAACCAGCTCTGGTACGACAAGCTGAAGGAGGTGATCGACCGCGCCCAGCCGGACATCCTCTGGCAGGACTTCGACCTGACCCGGGTCGACGAGACGCGGCGCCTCGACTTCCTGTCCTACTACTACAACCAGGCCGACTCCTGGGGCCGCGAGGTCGTCGCCACGTACAAGGACGGCTTCGACAACAAGGGCGAGATCTTCGACTACGAGCGCGGCGGCCCGGCGGACCTCACCACCCCGTACTGGCTGACCGACGACAGCATCTCCAGCAGCAGCTGGTGCTACACGCAGGGCATCGGCTACTACAGCATCCAGCAGATGCTGCACTCGTTCATCGACCGGGTCAGCAAGAACGGCAACGTCCTGCTGAACATCGCGCCGATGGCCGACGGCACCATCCCCCAGGCGCAGAAGGACGTCCTGCTCGGCATCGGCGACCACCTGAAGCGCTTCGGCGAGTCGATCTACTCGACCCGAGCCTGGACGGTCTACGGCGAGGGCCCGACGAAGATGGGCGGTGGCTCCTTCACCAACCCGACGGCCGGCACTCCCCAGGACATCCGCTTCACCCGCAACAAGGCCGGCAACGTCCTGTACGCCACCGTCCTGGGCTGGCCCGGCAGTTCACTCACGATCAAGACCCTCGGCTTGGACCGGATCAACCTCTCGTCGCTGACCTCGGTGAAGCTGCTCGGCTCCACCGCCGGAACCACCGTCGACCTGCCCGCACCGGTGCAGAGCTCCGCCGGCCTCACGGTCACCCTGCCCTCCTCCGCGCCGTACGGCGCCAACGCGTACGTCCTGAAGCTCTCCTTCTCGGGCACCATCCCGGTCGTGCTGCCGCCGGCCGGCGCCGTCGCCTTCAAGGACGTCAACTACACCGGCGCCTCCGCGGCGTTGAACGTGGGCGAGTACACCGCGGCCGACCTGACCGCGGCCGGTGTGGGGGCGGCGACCATCTCCTCCCTCCGTACGTCCCCCGGCTTCCAGGTGATCGGCTACTCGGCGGACAACTTCACCGGTACCGCCTGGACCTTCACCGCCGACACCCCCGACCTCAGGGCCACCGGCAACAACGACCGGATCACCTCGCTGAAGGTCCAGTTCGACCCGTCGACGTACTTCCGGCTCACCAACGTCACCGACGGCCTCGCCCTGGACGGCGGCGGCAAGGTCGACTCCGGGTCCAACCTCAAGCAGTGGACCTGGGACGGCAGCAGCAACCTCCAGTGGCAGGCCGTCGACGTGGGCGGCGGCTACTACAAGCTGGTCAACCGCACCAACGGCATGGTCGTCGACGGCTGGGGCGCCACCGCCGACGGCTCCGCCGCCCGCCAGGCCCCCTGGAACGGCGGCACCAACCAACAGTGGAAGATCATCCCTCGCGGCGGGAACGGGTACTCGATCGCCAACCGCACCAGCGGCCTGGTCCTCGACGGCGGCGGCAGCGTCGCATCCGGCTCCGTCACCAAGCAGTGGAGCTACAACAGCAGTTCCAACCTGCTGTGGACCTTCACGGCGCTGTAGACACCCGCCACCGCCGGAACCGGGGCCGCAGCAGCGGCAAGCTGCTCGACGTGTCCGGCGCGTCGACCTCGGCAGGCGCCCAGCGAGCGTGACGGGGGAGTGCGCCGCCTCCGTCAGGAAAGTCGCTGCAGCCATCTTGACGTGCCCGGGTGGGCGGGTATTGACTCCGCTCACATTCAAGATCTCATCTGCCTCCCCACAAGGAGGACTTACTTCGGCCCTGGATTGTTAGCGCTAACATTTTTGCGGAGCCGCATGTCGCCCTCGCCGACCCGATGGACGGCGACGACCTTCGCGCACGGCCGGTCGAGGGTGTACCCCTCCGCCGGCGCCCTCGCACCTGCCCGGAGAAGCACCCGTACGGGGCTTCCGAAGTCCGACGGGCGAAGGCGAGGCCTCGGCGCCGGCCAATCCCCTCTCCTGGCGCGCCGTCAGGTGGCGCACGTGTCAACGGCGACCAGACGGTGTGACAGCTCCAGCCCTACAGATAGGACATCTCGATGCGTAGACCATGTTCCGACCGCAGGCCTCTGTCCGTCGTGCTCACCGCCGTCGTCGCGGCCGTGGTGGCGTTGGCGTCGATGCTCGTCGCAGCCCCGGCTCAGGCGGCCACGAGCGGCGCCTTGCGTGGTGTGGGTTCCGGCCGGTGTCTCGATGTACCGAATGCCAGCCAGAGCGACGGAACGTTCCTGCAGATCTGGGACTGCTCAGGCGGGACCAATCAGCAGTGGACGTTGACGTCCGGCAACCAGCTGACGGTGTACGGCAACAAGTGCCTGGATGTTCCGGGCCACGCCACCACGGCCGGCACCCGGGTGGAGATCTGGACCTGCAGCGGCGGGACGAACCAGCAGTGGCGGGTGAACGCCGACGGCACTGTGGTCGGGGTGGAGTCCGGACTGTGCCTGGACGTCAGTGGCGGCGGTACGGCCAACGGGACGGCGGTGCAGCTCTGGAACTGCAGCGGTACCAGTAACCAGAAGTGGACCGGCCTGTCGGGGACGGGCGCCACGTGTGCTCTTCCGTCGACGTACCGGTGGACCTCGACCGGTTCGCTGGCGGAGCCGGTGAATGGAGGGGCCGCGCTGAAGGACTTCACCGACGTGGTCTACAACGGCAAGCACCTGGTCTACGCGACCTACTCCGACGGAACGTCGTGGAAGTCGATGGGATTCGCTCCCTTCGCGAACTGGTCGGACATGGCCTCGGCCACCCAGACCGTCATGTCCTCGTCCGCGGTGGCGCCCCAGCTGTTCTACTTCGCGCCCAAGAACACCTGGGTGCTGGCTTCACTGGGGTGGGGTACCGCCTGGCCCTTCACCTACCGCACGTCCAGCGACCCCACCAACCCCAACGGCTGGTCGGCGCCGCAGGCGCTGTTCACCGGCAGCCTCCCCACCGGCGGCCCGATCGACCCGACCCTGATCGCCGACGACCAGAACATGTACCTGTTCTTCGCCGGTGACAACGGCAGCATCTACCGCGCGAGCATGCCGATCGGGAACTTCCCCGGCAACTTCGGCTCCTCGTATACCACGGTCATGAGCGACACGGTGCAGAACCTGTTCGAGGCGCCCCAGGTCTACAAGGTCCAGGGCCAGAACCAGTACCTCATGATCGTCGAGGCCCGGGACGCGAACGAGCACCGCTACTTCCGCTCGTTCACCGCCACCAGCCTGAGCGGCTCCTGGACCGCGCAGGCCGCCACCGCGAGCAACCCCTTCGCCGGCAAGGCCAACAGCGGTGCCACCTGGACCAACGACATCAGCCACGGTGACCTGGTCCGCAACAACCCCGACCAGACCATGACCGTCGACCCCTGCAACCTGCAGCTCCTCTACCAGGGCAGGAACCCCTCCTCGGACGGCACTCCCTACATCCAACTGCCGTACCGGCCGGGCGTGCTCACCCTGCAGCGCTGACCCTCCCGGTCCACCCGGGAGCCGACACCCCACGCCTTGAGGGACCCCGGCCGCGCGGCGGCCGGGGTCCCTCGTCCTGTTACGCGTCCGGTTCCTGGGCATCCGGTGCCGGACCCTGCCCTGTCGCCGAGCGGCGATGACCGGGGTCAGCAGCCGCCGCGGGCTGCGCGGACGGCGCGGGGCCGGTACTGCCGCGCAGGGAGACCGGCGGGGTCAGCAGGATGTTGCGGAGGGGGGCGGTGGGGTCGGCCATGCGTTCGAGCAGTAGGTCCATGGCCCTGGTGCCGATGTCCTGCGCCGGTACGTCCGCGGCGGTGAGCGGGGGGCGGAACTCCTCGGCCCAGGTCCGGCCGACGACGCCGGTGATGGAGAAGTCCCTCGGTACCGTGCGGCCGGCCTCCTCCAGGCCCCGCTGGAAGCCGGGCAGCGCGGCTTCGTTGATCGTCGCGACCGCGGTGATGTCGGGGTGGTCGCGCAGGAGCCGGGTGGCGCATTCCAGTCCGGCGGCCGCGTCGTCCCCGCACTCCAGGTCGATGCCCTGGATGCCGCGCAGCGTGACGGCCGCGGTGAAGCCGTCGCGAGCCCGGTGGCCCGGTCCGTAGCCGGCTGCCATGAGTTCGACGGAACGGTTGATCAGCGCGATCCGGGTGTGGCCCAGATCCGCGAGGTGGTGGACGCACTGGTTGATCACGGTGGTGTAGTCGACGTCGATCCAGCACATCTCGTGGGCGCGGGCCGTGTGTCCGATCCCGACGAACGGCAGCCCGGCCTGCTGAAGTCTGCGGACCCGGGAGTCCTCCAGGCGGATCTCCATGAGGATCACCCCGTCGACGCGCCCTCCGGACAGGAGGCGCTCGAACGACCGGTCGTGGTCGCCCCCGGAGGGGGAGAGCAGGACGTCCAGGTCGGCGCGGGCCGCCGCCTCGACCACGCTGGCCACGAAACCCAGCTGCATGTGGGTCAGGCGTCGGCTGGCCGGCGGGATCACCAGGCCGATGGTCCGGGTCCGGCCCTCCTTCAGCGCGCGGGCGGCGGCGTTGGGCCGGTAGCCGAGCTCGTCGATGACGTCCTGGATGCGCTTGCGGGTGGCGTCCGAGACCGGGCGCTTGCCGCTGAGCGCGTAGGAGACGGTGCTCCGCGAGACGCCCGCCCGGCTGGCGATCTCCCCGATGTTCATCGCTGTCCTCATCGAGATGGGTGGCCTGGTGTCGGTGGCGGCGTACACGCGTGTCGCCGTAGTCGAACCGATTCGTTAGAAGGTAGTGCGCTTCCCCCTCTGTCCGCAACCCACATGGCAGGGCCACGGGCAGCCGGCCCGAGTTCCGGTTGTCAGGGCTGAGGTGACGAAGTTCACCCGGGCTATTGACGGTCCCAGGGGCCGGTCCTATGTTCCTGTCGAACCGATTCGCGCAATCGATTCGACACCAGGCCGTAACACGGAGACGGCCTCCTCGTCGCCCCCGCGTCCACCCTCAGTGCCTCTCCAAGACCGAAGGGTTCGGTGTCATGAACAGATCCACAGGTCGGCGGCTCACCGTCGCCGCGCTCGCCGCCGTCGTCCTCGCCACCGCCGTCACCGCGTGCTCATCCTCGTCCGGGACGGGTGCGTCCGGCGGGGGAGGCGACTCCGCCGGCGGGACCTACACCCTCTGGGACCCGTACCCCCAGTTCGACGCCGGTTCCGCCTGGGCCAAGCTGCTGGACACCTGCGGCGCCCAGGCCGGCGTGCAGATCAAGAGGACCGCCTTCGACACCAGCGACCTGACCAACAAGGAACTCCTCGCGGCACAGCAGGGCAACTCCCCGGACGTGCTGATCGTCGACAACCCGGCGGTCTCCACACTCGCCGAGGCCGGCGTGCTGACCTCGACCAAGGAGAACGGGATCGACACCTCGGCGGTGTCACCCAACCTGCTCGCGGCCGGTCGGAGCGGCGGCGAGACCTTCGGCACCCCGATCGGCGCGAACACCCTGGCGCTGTACTACAACAAGGCGGTCCTGACGGCCGCCGGCGTGGACCCCGCCTCGATCAGGGACTGGGCGTCGCTGACCGCGGCCCTGACGAAGGTCAAGGCCGCGGGCAAGAAGGGCATCACCTTCTCCGGGATCGGCACCGAGGAGGGGAGCTTCCAGTTCCTCCCGTGGTTCTGGGGGTCCGGTGCGCAGCTCACGCACCTGGACTCCGCCCAGGCCGCTTCCGCGCTGTCGCTGTGGACCGACTGGGTCAAGCAAGGCCTGGCCCCCAACTCGGTCATCAACAACACACAGACCACCAGCTGGCAGGAGTTCGCCACCGGTGAGTTCGCCTTCGCGGAGAACGGCACCTGGCAGCTGGCCAACGCGAAGAAGGCCGGCTTCGAGTACGGGGTCATCCCCGTCCCCGGTATGACCGGTGGCACCGCCCCCGCCCCGACCGGTGGCGAGTTCGTCACCGTCCCGGTCCAGCGGAAGACGGACCGCTACGGCGTCTCGAACAAGGTGGTGTCCTGTCTGACCAGCGCGGACAACTCCTACGCCACCGACACCACGCTGTCCTACATCGCCCCCACCCCCGCGGTGCAGGACAAGCAGGCCGCCGGGGACCCCGACCTGAAGCCGTGGATCGACGCGGTCAAGGCCGCCAAGGGCCGTACCGGCGACGACCTGGGCACCAAGTACCCGAAGATCTCCGAGCAGTTGTGGACATCGGTCCAGGCCGCCCTGACCGGGTCCAAGTCGCCGCAGGCCGCACTGTCCGCGGCGCAGTCGGCCGCTGCCAAGTAGGACCGCCAGCCGCGAGGACGACAGGACCCGCCGATGAACGACACAGCGCAGACACCGCAGGCCCGCTCCGTGCGGGACGGGGCCGGGCCGGCCACCGCGGTCCCGCCACGCGGGCGCACCGGCACCGAACGCACCAGGTCCCGCACCCGTTCCCCGCAGTGGGCCGCGTGGGGATTCCTGACCCCGGTGGTGATCTACCTCGGCGTGTTCTACGCCTACCCCCTCTACCGCAACATCGACCTGAGCCTGCGCCACTACACGGTTCGCTCGTTCGTGAACGGCGATGCCCCCTTCGCCGGACTGGCGAACTACCGCGCGGTCCTGGACGACCCCACGTTCCTGCCCGCGCTGACGCACACGGTGGTGTTCACCGCCGCCAGCCTGCTGCTGCAGTACGGGATCGGTCTGGCCCTCGCGGTCTTCTTCACCCAGCACTTCCGCCTGGCGGCCACGCTGCGCGCCCTGTTCCTGGTGCCCTGGCTGCTGCCGCTGATCGTGTCCGCCTCCACCTGGTCGTGGATGCTCAACAGCGGCTCCGGCGTCGTCAACGCCGTCCTGCACGCGGTGGGGATCGGTCCGGTCAACTGGCTCACCTCGCCGACGTGGTCCCTGGCGTCGGTGGTGATCGCGAACATCTGGATCGGGATCCCGTTCAACCTGGTGGTCCTGTACAGCGGTCTGCAGAGCATTCCGGCCGCCCTCCACGAGGCGGCCGCGCTGGACGGGGCGAACGCCTGGCAGCGCTTCCGCCACGTCACGTTCCCGCTGCTGCGCCCGGTATCGGCGATCACCCTGCTCCTGGGCCTGATCTACACCCTCAAGGTCTTCGACATCATCTGGATCATGACCAGGGGCGGTCCGGTCGACTCCTCCACCACGCTGGCGACCTGGTCCTACCGCCTCGGCTTCGGAAACGCGCTGCCGGCCTTCGGCCACGGCGCCGCCGTCGGAAACCTGCTGGTCCTGATCGCCCTGTTCTTCGGCATGGTCCACATCCGCGTCCAGCGAAAGCAGCAGGCATCATGACCACACGACGCACCTCCTGGTGGAAGACCGCTGTCGGCGTCCTGCTCACCGCACTGATGCTGTTCCCGGTCTACTGGATGCTGAACGTCTCCTTCACCCGCGACCAGGACATGCGCAAGTCCCCGCCGGACTGGTTCCCGCTCCACGGCACGCTGGAGGGCTACCGGGCGGTCCTGGACCAGCAACTGCCCTATCTGGGCACCAGTCTGGTCATCGCCCTCGGTACCGTCGGGCTCACCGTGGCCCTCGCGGCACCGGCAGGGTACGCGCTGGCCAAACTGCGCCCGCGCGGCGGCGGCGTCCTCGGCTTCGTCCTGCTGGTCGCGCAGATGGTCCCCGGCATCATCATGGCGATGGGCTTCTACACCATCTACCTCAAGATCGGACTATTGCAATCCGTGCCGGGCCTGATCGTCGCCGACTCCACGATCGCCGTCCCGTTCGCCGTGCTCATCTTCAGGGCGTTCATGGACGGCATCCCGGGTGAACTGCTGCAGGCCGCCCGGACCGACGGCGCGGGAGCCGTGCGGACCTTCTGGTCGATCGTCCTGCCGATGAGCCGCAACGCGATCGTCACCGTCTCGTTGTTCGCGTTCCTCTGGTCCTGGTCCGACTTCGTCTTCGCCAGCACCCTGGACAGCGGCGGCGCCCACGAGCCGATCACGCTGGGGATCTACCACTACATCGGCAACAACAACCAGCAGTGGAACGCCATCATGGCCACCGCCGTGGTCGCGTCGATCCCCACCGCGGTGATCCTCATCCTGGCCCAGCGCCACATCGCCGCCGGCGTCACCGCCGGTGCCGTCAAGGACTGATGCCGGCCGGTACCTCCCGCCTCCGGGGAACCCTGCCCGTCGGCGGACCCGCGAACCCGGCCGCCGCACGGCCGGCAGAACGCGCCCTTCACCAGAAACGAGCACCTTGCGATGACCGACGCCCCGACCGGCCCGGCCTTCAACATCCACCACATCCCCTTCAGCAGCCACGGCTCCTGGTTCGGCGTCTCACCCGTGACCTCCGAGCACGTCCGTTCCCAGGACCTGCACCTGGTCTCCCATCAGAGCGGCATGCACCCCGTCCTGCGCTTCGTTCCCGTCGCAGGCACGCGGGGCGAGCGGGTCGAGACGCGCTGGACCGCCACAGCAGGGCAGCTGACCTGGACCGGGCAGGACGGACACATCGAGATGACCTACCAGTCGGCCGACACCCTGCGGCTGCGCGGCACCGGCCTGCGCCTGCGGATCTGCGCCTCGGCCGACCGGCTCACACCGTTCAGCGGGACGTACTTCTTCCAGGACCCGCTCGACGGCTCCTACGTCTTCACGTCCTACGAGACCGGCCGTCGCTACCGGATCACCGTGCTCGCCGGGAAGGAAGCGGACGTCCGCGGGGTCGAATCCCTCGGCGAGGCCGACCGCGGGCTGACGGTGACCGGCGACTGCTCTTGGGAGGCGGCCATCGAGGAACTCGACACCGCGCGACCGTCCTACGTCCCGTCGGACACGCACGAGCGGACGGTCGAGCGGGCCGCCCGGGTGTTCACCGCGTTCGCCGATGCCGTCACCCCCTGGCGCACCCCGGACACTCCGGCCGCCGAACTGGCCGCCTACGTGGTGTGGTCCGCGACGGTGGCACCGGCCGGGTTCCTGCAGCGCCCCGCCGTCCTGATGTCCAAACACTGGATGGACAAGGTCTGGAGCTGGGACCACTGCTTCAACGCCCTCGCCCTGGCCCCCGGAGCCCCGGAGCTGGCCTGGGACCAGTTCCGGATCATGTTCGACCACCAGGACGAGAGCGGCGCACTGCCCGACTCCGTGACCCACTCCGAGATCCTCTACAACTTCGTCAAACCCCCCATCCACGGCTGGGCCCTGAGTCACTTGCGACGACGCCTGCCGCACCCGCTGAACCGTGCGGAACTCACCGACGTCTACCACCGCCTCGAACGGTGGACCAGGTTCTGGCTCGATTCCCGGCGCGCACCCGGCCGGACGCTGCCGCACTACCAGCACGGCAACGACAGCGGCTGGGACAACGCCACCACCTTCGACCCCGGGCGCCTGCGGATCACCGCCGACCTCTCGGCCTTCCTGATCCTGCAGCTGCGTGAACTCGCCGACGTGGCAGCGGAACTCGACCGCCCCGACGAAGCCGGCGCCTGGAGGCACGCGGCGGACACGCTCCGGACCGCCGTGGTGCAGGAGCTGTGGACGGGCGAACGCTTCCAGGCCCGCTCCCCGCGCACGGGCACGGCCGCCACCAGCCAGAGCCTGCTCGACCTGATGCCCGTCGTCCTCGGGGAACACCTGCCCACCGACATCAGCACCCGCCTGGCCGCCCTCATCGAGACCCACCTGACCACCCACGGACTGGCCACCGAGCGGCCCGACTCCCCCCACTACCGGTCCGACGGCTACTGGCGCGGACCGATCTGGGCACCCGCCACCGTCCTCATCGAGGACGGCCTGCGCCGCGCCGGGCACGTGGACCTGGCCGACGAGATCAGTGCCCGCTTCCGCGCCCTGTGCGAAACCTCCGGATTCGCCGAGAACTTCGACGCCCTCACCGGCGAGGGACTCCGCGACCGCGCCTACACCTGGACCGCCAGCAGCTACCTCCTCCTCGCCGAGGCACACACCCACCGCGCCGGCCGCTGACCGGCCCGCTCCCCGAGCCCCGGGACCGACAGGCCCCGGCACCTTCACCGCACTCCCACCCAGAGGAGCCGCCCCATGAGGTCACCCACCACACCTCCCAGGCCGACGACCCGCACCCGACGACGAGCGGCCTCCACCGTCGCCGTCCTGCTCGCCGCACTGGCCACGACCCTGGGGCCCGCCACCCCGTCACAGGCCGCCGGCACCTCCGTCGCCGTCGACTTCTCCACCGCCGGGGGCACCCCCAACTACCGCGCCTCGGGCATGATCTACGGGCTGACCCCCGACGGGTCGCAGCCGCCGGACCACTTCTTCAAGGACATCAAGTGGCACCTCATGCGGGCCGGCGGCGCGCAGCTCAACGGCGGCGGATACGCCACCAGCCTCGCCGACTACCAGACCCGCTGGAACGCCACCCTCGCCCAGTACAAGCGCACCGCCGCCCTCGGCGGCACGTTCGTCATCCTGCCGCACGACCTGTGGGGCGCCGACGGCACCACCACCCAGCCCTTCCCCGGTGACAACGGCGACTGGACCAAGTTCGACAGCTTCGTCAACCAGCTCATCTCCGACGTCAAGGCCAACAACATGACGGTGGAGTGGGACCTGTGGAACGAGCCGGACCTCAGCGGCTTCTGGGGCCGGTCCCAGAGCCAGTACCTGCAGATGTGGTCGCGGTTCTACGCCGCCGTGCGGGCCAACCTTCCCGGACAGCTCATCGTCGGCCCCAGCGTGGCCAACCCGCCCAACTCCTCCAACACCTGGTGGACCACCTATCTGAACCACGTCAAGGCCAACAACGTCGCCCCCGACATCTACAGCTGGCATGCCATCCCGCACGACCCCGTCCCGGCCGTCAGCAACGCCAACGCGACCCTCGCCGCCGCGGGCCTGACCAACACCCGTCCGTACCAGATCAACGAGTACGCCGGGCTCGAGCAGCAGAACCCCGGTGGCGGCGGCTGGTTCATCAGCCGCCTGGAGCGGGCCGGCGCCGACGGCATGCGCTCCAACTGGGGAGGGGGCCCCGGCCTGCACGACTACGCGGCCAACCTGCTCACCAAGAACAGCTCCGGTCAGTACCTGCCGAAGGGCGAGTGGTTCCTCTACCGGTTCTACGGCTCCCAGACCGGAAACATCGTGAACCTCACGCCCGGAACCAACACCGACGGGGTGGCGACGAAGGACAACGCCGCGCGCAACGCGAAGATCCTGCTGGGCAGCAACGGCAACACCGGCAACGTCACGGTCAACCTCAACCGCCTCGACACCACCTCCGTGGTGGAGAACGGCCGGGTGCGCGCGGTCGTCCAGCGCATACCGAACAACGGCGGCGGCGCGGTGACGGGGCCGGTGACCGTCTCCGACCAGAACCTGACCGTCAACGGCAGCTCGGCTTCGGTGAGCGTGCCGTGGACGGACGCCGCGGACGGCTACACCGTCACGCTGCTGCCCCCGTCCGACACCACCGTCTCCACGGTCGCCGTGGCGCAGCACAGCGGTCAGTGCCTGGACGACACCAACCTCAGCACCGCCGACGCCACGCAGTACCAGCAGTACTCCTGCGAGGGCGGCTACCAGCAGATGCTCGATCTCAAGCCGGTCGCCGGCCGGGCGAACACCTACACCGTGGTCAACGAGCACAGCGGCAAGTGCCTGGACGTCTCGGGCGCTTCCCCGTCCGACGGGGCCGCCGTCATCCAGTGGACCTGCGGCGGCGGGACGAACCAGATGTTCACGCTGCAGCCGGTCACCGCGCTGGGCAGCGGCCAGGACTACCAGCTCGTCGCGGTGCACAGCGGCAAGTGCGTCGACGTCAGTGGGGTCTCGGCCACGCCGGGAGCCCTCGTCCACCAGTGGACCTGCGACCCCGCGAGCGTGCTGAGCACCAAGAAGAACCAGATCTGGCGCCTGACCGGCAAAGCCTGACCGCCCTGGCCTGACCCGTGAACGTGTGAGCCCGGCCGGGGGAGGGGCCCGGTCGGGCTCACACGCGTTCGACCACGGCGCGGACCGCCTTCACCGAGGCCGCGTCGATGGTTTCACCCGGCGGGACGGGTAGCCGCCGACATGGCGACCTCCACCGGTTGCCCACTCGACACCCGGCCATCCCGTCGAACGGAGGAACAGCGATGCGAGCAGTCACCTGGCAGGGCCGACGCGATGTCCGCGTCCAGGAGGTCCCCGACCCCCGCATCGAGGTCGAGCTGTTCCACCGGTCACTCGCCTTCGCAGCGCTGTTCTTCCTGACCCTGGTGCCGCTGCTCATCGTGATCGCCTCGGTCTCTCCGGCCGGGGGAGGTCGAGTAGCCGGGCGGCGCCCGCCCGCCCTGCTCGGTTCGGCGCGTCACCGCTCCGGTCGGCTGATGGCCCGTTGTTTCCGCTGGTCGGAGCGGGTGGCGTCCGCTTAGGGTGGAAATGTCCGGCCGGGATGGGGGCCGGCGGACGTGCCGGAGGGACGGGAGGTGGCGTGGTGATCCGTGGGGTCCACCTGGAGGCGCAGTGGCGCCGGGAGGCGCTGCGGACGAACCTGTGGGTGGTGCCGATCCTGGAGGTCGTGCTCGCCGCGGTGCTGTTCGTCGTGACCTGGTCCCTGGACCGGGCCGCCTACCGGGGGGACCTCACCCTGCCGTCCTGGGTCATCAGCGGCACCGCCGATGCCGCCCGGCAGACGCTCGCCGCCATCGCGGCAGCCCTGATCACCGTCGTGGGCGTGGTCTTCTCGATCATGATCGTGACGCTGACCCTGGCCTCCACCCAGTTCGGTCCGCGCATGCTGCGGACCTTCATCCGGGACCGCACCACCCAGCTGACCCTGGGCACCTTCGTCGGCACGTTCGTGTACGCGATCCTCTCGCTGGTCGTCATCGGACCGGCATCGCACGGCGACCTCGTGCCGCACCTGTCCATCACCGTCTGCATGGCGCTGGTGATGGCCGACCTGGCCGTGCTGATCTACTTCATCCACCACATCGCCACGTCCATCCAGCTGCCCAGGGTCATCGCCAGCATCGCGGCGGAGCTCTCCGAGGCGATCGAGGCGGGTGCGGGCGAACCGGCGCGACCGGGCGAGGTGGCCACCGGGCCGTCCGCGGCCGAGCTGCACGCCCGGCTCGACTCCGAGGGCGCGGCCGTCCCGGCACCGGCCAGCGGCTACCTGCAGTTCGTCCGGCACCGCACGCTGGTCGGGATGGCGGCGGAGCTCGACGCCGTCATCCGGCTGGACCACCGGCCCGGGCACTTCCTGGTGCAGGGGCACCAGCTCGCCACGGTCTGGCCCGCCCATGCGGCGCCCGAGGTGGCCCGGAGCTTCGCCCGTGCCCACATCACCGGCTCGACCCGGACGCTCGCCCAGGACATCGCCTTCGCCGTCGACCAGCTGGTGGAGATCGCCATCCGGGCGCTGTCCACGGCCGTGAACGACACCTTCACCGCCCTGACCTGCGTCGACTGGCTCGGCGAGGGCCTGTGCCGGATCGCCGCCCGCTGGCACCCGAATCCGGTCCACCGCGACGAGACCGGACACATCCGGGTGATGACCGCCCCCGTGAGCTACGAGCGGCTGGTCCAGCGCGCCTTCGAGAAGATCCGTCAGGCCGCCCCCGGCATGCCGGCCGTACTGATCCGCCAGCTCGACGCCCTCGCGGAGATCATGTCGGAGACGACGACCGAGCGGCAGCGCCAGGTGCTCCTCGACCAGGGCGAGATGATCGAACGCCTCAGCCGCGAGTCGGTGACCGAGCCGGCCGACCGGGCCGACATCCACCGCCGCTACCTGACCCTCCTCGCCGTCCACGCCGGCCTGGCGGCGCGGGGCTGACGCGCCTGAAGCGGCCGGCCGGTCGGCCGGAGCGTGCGGGCCTCGGCGGCCGGGGGTGGCGCGGTTCAGGTGCACCAGAGCAGGACACGGGTGCAGCTCGGTGAGGGTGTCGGCGTGGTCGGGTGCGGGGTGGCGGAGGGGGCGGGACCGGTGTTCGGCTTGGTCGTGCCGGGGGAGGGGTTCGCGGGCGGGTCCACCGGAAGCGGGGAGGCGGAGGGTGCGGGTTGGCCCGAGGCGGACGCCGCGGCCGAGGTCGTGCTGCCGGACGGCTTGGGACGGGTGGTGGTGGCCGACGGCTGCGGCCGGGCCGTGGTGGGTGCCGCTGTGGTCGGCGCCGGTGAGGCGGGGCCGCTGGGGGTGGCCGCGGTCTTCTGCGAGGGTGACTCGGTGCCCGCGGAGGCCGGGGTCACCGCTCCGTCCGAGTTTCCGCCGGCCAGCAGGACGGTCGCCAGCCCGCAGACCACCACCCCGGCCGCCGACATGGCCACGACCGTGCCCCGCGTCCGGCCGCCCCGCCGCCGCGCCGACCGCCCTGCCGACCGGCGCGGCGATGCGGACGCGGTGGCTGAGGCCTCGCTCGGGCGGGTGGATCGGTCGTGCGCTGCTTCCCCGGTCGCGGGCTCGGCGGCCCGGCCGCAGCCGGGGCAGGAGAGCGCGCCGTTGAGGTGGCGCCGGCAGGGCGTGCAGTAACTCATGGGATCTTTTCCGTAGGTGCGTGCGGCATGACCGGGATCCCGGCGGTGACTTGCCACACCCCCTGCAGGCCGGACCGGATCGGATGCGAGCGTACGCAGATCGAACGTGTTCGCGACACCCGGCCGGTGCGGGATTTCTGCGTGGATCGGGTGTCGTTCGTGTGACGGCGGGTCGTGGCGCGTGACGGCGTGCGGCGCGCTGCGGCATGCGGCGCGCTGTGGCGGGCGCCGGTGCGAGCCGCGCCGACGACGGCCGCCCGTCGGCCCTCCCCGGGAAGGAGAGGGCCGACGGGCGGCGGGTGGGTGGGTGTGATCCCGGGATCGGGTCCGGGCCCGAACCCGGGATCGGGGCCGGCGTCAGGGCTTGGTCGGGAGGACCGAGTAGCAGTACGGGTCGCTCGGGTGGAGGTGGGCCCAGTAGAGCAGGTCGCCGGTCTGGGGGCCGACGATCCCGTCGGCGTCGAGGTGCTGGGCGCTCTGGTAGGCCTTCAGTACCCGAAGGGTCTCGTCACCGAACTGCCCGTCCACGTCCAGGCCCAGCTCGGGGTGGGGCAGGCCGGGGCCGCGGTGGGAGTTCCAGTGGTTGAGTGCGAGCTGGACGCACGTCACGGCGGCGCCGCGGTCGCCGTAGCGGACGTAGCGTGCGCCGGGCTGGGCGCTCGCCGCCGAGGCGCCGATGCCGACCAGCAGGAGGGCGGCGGAGACGGTGGCCGCTCCCCTGCGCAGGGCCGCCTTGGTGTTCAGCTTCATGGTGCGTTCCCAACTTCTCGTGCATGTCGTGCGGTGTGGCAGGCGCCGGGTCGCATCCCGGCGCCATCGCCAACGGTAGGAGGGCGAACGCCCGTCACATGCCGTGTGAGACGGGGACGGATCCGTCCCACGGCTGTCTCACGGCGCTGATCTGGGTTTTGGGAGAATGGCGACCGGAATCGTGGAACGGCTCAATTCCCGCGGTCGGCGTGGGACGGGTTCCACGCCGAGCCGATTCGGGGTGCGTCGGGAACCGGGCCGCGCGGGCGGGCGTTGCTGGCTGAGGACACCCGGGCGTGGCGGCCGGTAGGCGCGCTGCGGGGTGGCCGGTCCGAACAGGGAAAGGAAGGGCACATGCACGTCACCCTCGCCGAGGAGCTGATGCTGCTCTCGCTGGACGACGAGTCCGGTGTGGCGAAGGACAGTTCTAGCGCCGGATGGGCGGTGACGGGAGGTCTCCTCGCCGACCTCGCGCTGGCCGGCCGGATCGCGGTCGACGAAGGCCGGCTCAGCGTCACCGACCGCACCCCGACCGGCGACCCGTTGCTCGACGAACGCCTGGAGCGGCTCGCCGAGTGGATCGGGCGCAAGGCTCCCGGCAAGGCGAAGGCGGCGGACTGGCTGACCAAGGACCACCCCACCGCGGTCCGTGCCGCCGTGCAGCGGCTGTGCGAGCGAGGCCTGGTGGTCGAGGAGCGCCACCGGGTCCTCGGCCTCTTCCCGGTCCGGCGCTACCCGGAGGCGGACGGCTCCGTCGAGCGTGAACTGCGCGGGCGGCTGGCTGCCGTGATCCGGCACCACAAGGCGCCCGACGTCCGCACCGCGACCCTGATAGCCCTTCTGCACGCCGCCCGGCTGCACGGTCTCGCCTTCCCCGACCTGCCCCGGGCGCGGGTCGAGCTGCGCTTCGCGGAGATCGCCGCGGGTGACTGGGCGGGCGAGTCCGTCGGTCAGGCGATCCGGAACATGCGCGTCGCCATCGCGGCCATCGCTGCCGTGACCGTCGCCACGGCTGCCACGGCGGCGGCCGGCTGACGGGCGGCGGCTGACGGGTGAACAGACCCGGCCCGCCGCCCCGCCCGTCCTGAGGCGGGCGGGCCGGGGGCCGGCGCGGCCCGTCGCGACCGCGCCTCCGGGACTACAGCAGCAGTTCGACCACCGCGGGCCTCCTCGGCGGAGCAGCGGAGCCGCTGCGGGCTGCCGGGCGGGTCAGCCGCGCAGGACCGCGCCGAGGACCGAGGGGCGGAACAGCAGCGAGGGCGGTTCCACCAGGGACAGCACCTCGTGGAAGGCCGCGGTGACCACCGGGTCGCGGGTGGCGCCGGCCAGCACCTTGTCCAGGAAACGGTGCTGGAGCCTGAGCAGGGCGCCGGTCGGTGCGCCGGTGGTGGAGGCGAAGCGGGCGTCCTCGGCACAGGACATCACCCAGGGGTTCTTGGACGCCGCCGCGACGGCGCGCCGGGCGTCGCGGGCCGCGGCGTGCCCGATGCCGCCGTGCCGCAGCGCCGTGCGGCGCAGCGCCTGCGCGCAGAACAGGGCGACGGTGACCCCCTGGCCGTACACCGGGTTGAAGGTGCTCGCGGCGTCGCCGACCGCCACCAGGCCGTCCGGGCAACTCCGCTCGTAGTGCCGCCGGATGCCCGGGCCGGGGAGGAAGCCGCGTACCTCGCCCGCCGGTTCGGCGTCCCGCAGAGCCTCGCGGAGCAGCGGGTCGCGCAGTCCGGCCAGGTGCTTGGTGAACCCCTCCGCTCCGGGCTCCGGTTCGGCGCCGCGCATCCCGGCGAGGCTGACGATCCAGCGGTCGCCCTCGACCGGCAGCAGGACGCCCATCCGCGGTGCGTCCGGGGCCTTGGTCTGCAGGTAGACCGCATGGGCGCCGAGGTCGACCCCGGCCGGGCGGTGGAACAGGCGGGACGAGTACGCGACGCCCGCGTCCACCCGCTCCTCGGGCACCGGGCGGCAGCCCAGCTCCGTCAGCCACTTCGGCACCGAGGTCGAGCGGCCCGCCGCGTCCACCACCAACTCGGCGGGGACGTCGCGGACTTCGCCGCGTTCGGGGCCGCGCTCACGGACCTTCACGCCGGTCACCGCCCCGGCCGACCCGAGCAGGCCGACCACGTCGGTGCCCTCCAGGAACTCGATCGAGGAGTCGGTGCGCACCCGGTCCAGGACGAGCTTGTCCAGCACCGGCCGGGTGCAGGAGAGGAAGGCCATCCGCGCCGGGTAGTCGGCCATCCAGCCGGCGGAGCTGAGCCACTTGACCTCCGAGGTGGTCACCCGGTGTGCACCGGCGGCCGCCAGCTCCTGCTTGATCCCGGGCATCATCTCCTCCAGCGCCCGGTGCCCGGCCTCCAGCACCAGGTGCGCGTGCCGGCCCTGCGGGACCCCGGCCCGGAACGCCGCCTCCGCCGGGTAGTGGTCCCGCTCCACCACGACGATCCGCTCGGCGTGGCCCCGCAGCGCCCAGGCCGCCACCAACCCGGCCAGCCCGCCGCCGATCACCACCGCCGTGCCCCGCCCCGGGGCCGTCTCCGAAGAAGTCATGACACGTAGGGTAGTGGTGCGGGCGGACCTCCGTAACCGCTTCACCTGGACGAACGCCGTTGCACCCGGCTGCCGTTGACGAGATGCCCGGCCGGGAGGAAGTCGGGGGCCGTCCGTGCAGCCGGGTGGGGGGTGATGGGCGCGGTGGCTGCGCGCGGTGGGGCCGAGGAAGTGCCAAGAGTGACAACTCGGCTTCGGTACAGGGACGTTGGGTGGAAGCGCGGCGCGCCGGGGGATCCTTCCGATGACGGGGGCGGGAGGGGGGCCGGGGTGCGGGCGATCGTGAGGATCGTGGTGGCGGCGGTGGCGATCGGTCTGCTGCTGGGCGGGGCGGGGAGCGTGCTGGTGTGGGCGTTCGCCGACGGCTTCGACCCGTTCGTGCGGTCGGTGCAGGAGCACTGGTCGCTGATCTGGCGACGCGGTGAGCACTAGGCACTCCAGGCGGAGCGACCGCCCAGGCCTCACCCAGCTGCCGGATTGACAATCGCCCTTGCCGTACCGGCAAATGGCAGGCATGGCCGACGAAGAGTTCGAGAACGTCCTCACCACGGTGGGCCCCCGGTTGCGGGCCCTGCGCCGGGAGCGCGGCACCACGCTCGCCAAGCTGGCCGCCGCGACCGGCATCTCGCTCAGCACCCTGTCCCGGCTGGAGTCCGGCCAGCGCAAGCCGACCCTGGAGCTGCTGCTACCGCTGGCCCGGGAGTACCGGGTGCCATTGGACGAGCTGGTCGGGGCCCCGGCCACCGGCGACCCGCGGATCCACCCGCGCCCGGTGACGAGGAACGGCCAGACGATCATCCCGCTCACCCGCCACCTGGGCGGGATGCACGCCTTCAAGCACATCGTGCCGCCGGGCCGGAACACCGAGCCCGAGCCGGAGTTGAAGGTCCACGAGGGCTACGAGTGGCTGTACGTGCTGTCCGGTCGGCTGCGGCTGGTGCTCGGGTCGCGCGACCTGGTGCTGACGGCAGGTGAGGCCGCCGAGTTCGACACCCGCACCCCGCACGCCTTCGGCAACGCCGGCCCGCAGCCGGTGGAGTTCCTCAGCCTGTTCGGCCCGCAGGGCGAGCGCATGCACGTCAGGGCGCGCCCGGGAACCTCTGTTCGGTAGGTTCGTTCCTGACAGGGGGTCTTCGTTGTGGCTCCCGTCAGGCCGTCGGGAGGGGCCGAGGAAATGAGTGTGCAGCAGAGCGCGGAGTCCGGCGAGAGCGGCGGAGCCGGGGAGCGCGACGGGGCCGAGGACGGCAGTACCGATGCGGTCGCGGGCGGGGGTACCGGCACGGAGGAGGCGCCGGGCCGGGAGGCGGGGCGTCCGCGCAAGAAGCGCCCGTTCTGGCAGGAGCTGCCGATCCTGCTGGTGATCGCCCTGCTGCTGTCGCTCGGCATCAAGACCTTCTTCGTGCAGGCGTTCTCCATCCCCTCGGGTTCGATGGAGCAGACCCTGGCGATCGGCGACCGGGTGCTGGTCGACAAGCTCACCCCGTGGTTCGGCGCGAAGCCCGAGCGCGGTGAGGTGGTGGTCTTCCGTGACCCGGGCGGCTGGCTGGAGGGTGCGCCGACGGCTTCCGGTGACGGTGTCATGGGCACGGTCCAGAAGGCGCTGAGCACCGTCGGCCTGATGCCCTCGGCGGACGAGAAGGACCTGATCAAGCGGGTGATCGCGGTCGGCGGGGACACCGTCCAGTGCGAGGCGGGCGGCCCGGTGAAGGTGAACGGCGTCGCGCTGGACGAGCCGTACCTGTTCCCCGGCGCGACGCCCTGCGACAACGACCCGATCGGCACCGTCACCGTGCCCGAGGACAAGCTCTGGGTGATGGGCGACCACCGCAACAACTCGCGGGACTCCCGCTGGCACCACAACGAGACCGGGGACGGCTTCGTGCCGGTGGACAACGTCGTCGGCCGGGCGTTCGTGGTGGCGTGGCCGCTGTCGAACTGGTCCACGCTGCCGGTGCCGGACACCTTCGACAAGGTGCCGTCGGGGGCGGCGGGGTCGACCGGGGCCCCGGTCGAGTCGCCGGCCGCGCCGGAGGCGCTCGCGCTGGCCGGGGTCGTGCCGGTGGCGCTGTGGCGGCGTCGGCGGCGGCTTCGGAGCCCGCTGCGCAGGGGCGGCCGGGCCTGACCGGCACGACCTGACCGGCACGACCTGACCGGTGGGGCCGGGCCGGGTCGGTCGGCCCGGTCGGGGCTGATCGGTCGGGCTGATCGGCTTCGGCGGAACTTCCTCCCATCGTTCTCTACACGCCTGTAGAGTTCAGGAGGTGAGCTGCAGCTCCGGCCGCGGCGGCCGCACCGGGTGGCCGCCGCGGCCGAGGCCGGGTCGGGAGGCGGAGCCGTGATGGAGAGTCAGTGCGGTCCTCGGGGCGCCGCAGAGCCGGCGGACCCGGCGGACCGCGACGTCCAGTGGGTCTACCAGCCGGTCGAGGTGGATCTCGGCGACGGCGCGTGGGCGCTCGGCCGGATCAGCGGCTGGTGGCAGGACGCGGCCGGCCGGCGCTGGTGCCGACTGCGGGTCGGCCGCAGCGGGCAGCCCGCGTACTGGGAGCGGTTCGATCCCGCACGGGTGCTGCTGCTGCCGGTCTCCGGGCTCTGAGCAGCTCCTTCGCCCACGCTCGGCGGAACCGTCGGACGGGTCCTGTCGTCCCTGCGAGCAACTGTCGACATGCCACTTCAGCGACCGGGGACGACGTGACTTCGGAGATCTACTTCAGCAGCAACCACCGCGACCTGTGCGAGCAGCACGGCACCGGTGCGGGCTTCCAGTTCGAGTTCTACTGCTACCGCTGCTCGGACACCTGGCGCTCGCCGTTCGAGGCGTTCCGGACCGGTCAGGTGGCGGGTTGGATAGGCAAGGGCGTCAGCGCGGCCTGGAACCTCATCGGCGGCAACGCCAACACCATCAGCAACGCCGCCGAGGGCCTGGCCGGCCAGACCTGGGGCACCTCGCGGGACGCCGCCTTCCAGCGCGCGATCGCCGACGCCCAGACGCACTTCAACCGTTGCGCCCGGTGCACCCACTACGTCTGCGGCCGCTGCTTCAACCCGGCCCAGGGCCTCTGCTTCACCTGCGCCCCGGACACCGCGGCCGAGGCGCTGGCGGCACAGCAGCGCGGCCTCAACGACTCGGTCGCCGAGCGCGCGTACAAGGCGGGGCAGCAGTCGGGCGCCGCCTTCGACGTCAACACGCCGCGCCAGCTGGTCTGTCCGCAGTGCCACGCCGAGACGCACGGCACGGCGTTCTGCCCGGGCTGCGGCCACCGGCTGGCGCAGTCCGTCCAGTGCACGAGCTGCCACAAGGACGTCCCGGACGGTGCCGCCTTCTGCCCGTCCTGCGGGACGAGGCGCTGACACCCTGCGGTCCTGGGGAAGGAGACGGCGGGGCGCCCCGGGGCTGGTGGTCCGGGGGCGCCCCGCCGTCGACCGCAGGAGTGGGCCGCCGCTCAGCCGTACGAGACGTTGGCGCAGGGGTCGTCGTCGGCGGGACTTGACCTGCTTGATGAGGGAGGAGAGGAAGGCCTGCTGGCGCTTGGTGCGGCCGATGTCGGAGCCGTCGCCGAGCCGTGCCGGACCCGGACGTAGTCGAGCGCGGCCTGGCCCTCCACCTTCTGCTTGCCGATCGCGGTGTCGGACCGGGCGCCGCCGTCCCCGCCGCCGCCCAGGTCGTTGTTGCCGTTGCCGCGGCTGTCCGAGCCGATCAGCAGGACGTTCACCGGGGTTCGGCCCTGGGCGTCCGGGGCCGCGGCCTCCGGGCGGTCCGTAGGTAAACTTTTACATCGCTGTAGAAATTCAGTGGAGCATACTAGGCGCGGATGAGAAGAACAGCTGGTCAGACCATGAGAAATTGCTGTGGCCAGGCTCGTCCGCACTGCCCGAAACACGTACGAGGAGCACGATGACTCACCGGATCGCACGTTCGATAGCCGGCGCCCTGGTGGCACTGCTGGCCGCCGTCGGCCTCACCACCGCGGCATCGAGCGCGGCGGCGGTTGCCGCACCCCGGACCGCCGCGGCCGCGAGTGCCGGCCCGGGCGCACCGGTGGCCCAGTCGGTCGCCGTGCCCGTCGCCGCGTCCGTCGCCTCCTCCGTCGCCTCGTCGAGCAGCGACTCCGCGCACCTCGCGGCCAAGGATGAGAAGAAGAAGAAGGGCTTCTTCGCCAAGCTGGGCAAGTTCCTGCTGGTCGTCATCATCCTGGTCATCCTGTTCTTCGTGCTGCTGATCGTCGGGATCATCTACGCCGCGAAGCGGATCTTCGGCCGCCGCAAGTAGGCGGACGGGCCTGCCGGTCCGGGCGGCGGCATCGGAACGACCCCCGGGGCAGGCCACTTGGGTGAGATTGGCCCTGTCCGGGGTGCGGGGGACCGCCCGAGGATGGCCGGCATGAGCGACTACCACGTGAACTCCGAGGCGCTGCGCCCGGAAAGCCGGATCGTCCACCCGCGGCTCGCCGAGGTCGTCGGCAGCAGTCCGATGGGCATCCCCCTGCACCAGGGCCATGTGTTCGCCGTCGAGACCAGCGACACGCTCGTCCAGGCCCGCGGCGGACCGGACGGCGCGTTCTTCTACAACCGCTACGGCAACCCGACCGTCCGCTCGCTGGAGGACGCCGTCGCCGACCTCGAAGGTGGCGTCGGCGCCCTCGCCGCCGGCTCCGGCATGGGCGCGATCAACACCGCGCTGCTGGGCCTGCTGCGCGCCGGCGACCACGTGATCGCCCAACGCAGTCTGTACGGCGGCACGTTCAGCCTGCTGGCTGACCTCGCCGAGCGCCGGGGCATCATGGTCACCCACGTCGGCGGCGACGACCCGGCGGAGGTCGAGGCGGCCCTGCGGCCCCAGACCCGGGTGCTGTACCTGGAGACCGTCTCCAACCCGACCACCCGGGTCACCGACCTGCCCGGGCTGATCGCCGTCGCCAAGCGGGCGGGGGTGGTGAGCGTGGTCGACAACACCTTCGCCCCGCTCCTGTGCCGGCCGGTCGAGCACGGCGCGGACATCGTGATCCACTCCGCGACCAAGTACCTGGGCGGGCACTCGGACGTCATGGCCGGGATCGCCGTCTTCGCCGACGCCGAACTGCACCGCAAGGTCTGGCAGTACTCGCTCGAACTCGGCGCCACGGTCGACCCGTTCGCCGCCTGGCTGACCCTTCGAGGGCTGCAGACCCTCGCCCTGCGGGTCCGCCGCCACTGCGACAGCGCCCTCGACCTGGCCGGCCGCCTCGCCGACCACCCCGCGGTCGCCGCCGTCCACTACCCGGGCCTGCCCACCCACCCTGACCACGAGCTCGCCCGCCGCCTCCTCCCCGAGGGCCACGGCGGTGTCCTAGCCTTCGATCTCGCCGGCGGCCGCGAAGCGGCCCGTGCCTTCACCGAGTCCGTGCGCCTCGCCTCGCTGGCGCCGTCGCTGGGCGTGGTGCACAGCCTGGTCCTGCACCCGGCGAGCACCACCCACCGGCAGCTGTCGGACGAGGAGTTGGCGGCGGCGGGGATCGGCGCCGGGCTGGTGCGGATGTCGGTGGGCATCGAGCACCCGGAGGACATCTGGGCGGACGTGGAGCAGGCGCTGGCGAAGGCGTGAGCCCCGCGGCGGCGCTGCCGGTGCGGGGGGCGGCCGGTCGGTCACCGTGGTCTGGCCCGGGCGGCGAGGAGGGCGATGTCGTCCTCGGCGGCGGGCGCCGGGGGGCACGAGGGCGTGGAGGACGGCGTCGAGGAGGTCGTCGGCGGCAGGTGGCCCGCGCTCGAGAGGGTTCAGCGGTGGCGGCCCGGGTCGGCGAGGGCGAGCAGGCAGGTCGCGGGGCGGGCGGAGTCGTCGGCGGAGATGGTGGTGTCGAGCTGGCGCGGGATCCGGTGCGGGGGCAGGTCCATCCCGGCGATGTCGCGCAGGTCGGAGCGGTAGTGGCTCATGTCGACGGCGGCCTCGACGCCGTGCCCCATGACGTCGCCCATCGCGAGCAGGGTGCGGCCGAACGGCAGATGATCACCGGTCATACTTGGGCGGCGGCGCCCGACACCGGACACCGGACACCGGACACCGCAGACCGTGCCGGAACCGTACGGGCCCGGCGCCGGACCCGTACGAGAGCAGTGCCGGACCCACGCCCGAGATGCCGTGAGCACCAGACCCGGAGGAACCGATGAGCACCCACCAGCCGACCAGTCGCCCGGCGGCCGCGGCCCCCGCGGTGCCCTGGAACCGGCAGCGGCTGCGCAGCAACAACGAGTGGCTGCTGCTGGAGCTGCTGCGCACCGGCGGTGGCTCCTCGCGCGCCCAGCTGGCCCGGGACACCGGCCTGTCCAAGCCGACCGTCTCGGCCGCACTGGCCGACCTCGAGCAGGCCGGGCTGGTCCGCGAGGCCGGGCGGGTCGCCCCCGAGCGCGGCCGCACCGCCGTGCTGTACGAGGTGGACCCGACGGCCGGGCACGTGCTCGGCGTGGACATCGGCCGGGCCCGGCTGCGGGTGGCCGTCGCGGACCTCGCCGGGACGGTCGTCGCCCGCCGGGACGTGGCCAACCGGGGCCGTTCGGCGAACGCCGTCGCGGACGCCGTGGTCGCCGCCGCGCACGAGGCGATCGCCGAGGCGGGGCTGGCGGGCAGCGACATCGTGCACGCGGTCATCGGCACCCCGGGCGTGTGGGACGAGGAGCGGCGCGGGGTGCGCTACGCCTCCAGCCTGCCCGGCTGGGGCCGGCCGGGGCTGTTCGACCGGATCGGGGAGGGGCTCGGCACGACCGTGTCGGTGGCCAACGACGCCAACCTGGCCGCGCTCGGCGAGTACACCCTGGGCGCCGGGCGGGGCAGCCGGATGTTCGCCTACCTGCTGGTCGGCACCGGTCTCGGGCTGGGCGTGGTGAAGGACGGCGAGCTGCTGCTCGGCGCGCACGGCGCGCTGGGCGAGATCGGCCTGGTGCCGCTGGCCGCCCGCCCCGAGGAGCCGGTGGCGACCATCGAGCAGGAGGCCGCCGCGGACGCCGTGGTGCGCACCGCCCGGGACTTCGGGCTGGGCGGGAAGGGCGCGGCCCGGCAGCTGACGGCGAAGCAGGTCTTCGAGCGGGCCCGGGCCGGGGAGCCCGCGGCGCTCCGGGCGGTGGAGCGGGAGGCCGAGCAACTCGCGTACGCCGTCGCCGTGTTGTCCGCCCTGCTGGACCCGGACCTGGTGGTGCTCGGGGGTGGGATCGGCAGCAGCGCGGACCTGCTCCTGGAACCGGTCGAGCAGGCCCTGCACCGGCTCGCCCCGATGCGTCCGACGCTCGCGCCGAGCCTCCTGGGGGAGGAGGCGGTGCTCTTGGGCGCGGTCGCCACGGCGTTGGAGAGCGCCCGTCCCGAGGTGTTCGAGCGCCGGACGGCGGGGTTGCGCTGACGGTGGGGCTGCCCCGGAGCGCGGGGTCTGCGCTGGTGGGCGGTGGGCGCGCCGCAGTGTGACGGTGGCCGGGAGGACGGCGACGCTGGGTAGTCGCCAGATCTCGATCCGGCGACGAGTGGGGAAACGGTGCGCAGGCCGTGTGGGGCGGCTGCTTGAATCGCACGACTCATCCAAACGGAACGGAGCGTTCTCCTCCATGGCTTCACGGATATCCGGGCGTCGCCGGGCCGGTCTGGCCGGATTCGCCGGACTCGTCCTCACCGTCGGTCTGGCACTGACCGGTTGTGACCCGTCGGCCACGCCGACCGCCCCCGCCACCACCGCGGCGCCCGCACCGCCGGCCACCCCCACGGCGACGGCCCCGACCGCGTCCGCCCCGCCGGTCACGCCTCCGGCCGCCGCCGCGCCCTCGGCGCCGCCCGTCGCCCCGTCGCAGCCGCCGGCGCCCACGGCCGCCCCGCAGCCGAAGGTGACCACCGCGCAGCCGCCGGCCGACCCGCAGCCGGAGCACACCGCGGCGGCGGCCGGCGGCGGCTGCGAGATCCGGTCGGCTGCCGGAAACTGCTACGAGGCCGGGCAGTTCTGCCGCAACGCCGACCTGGGGAAGAGCACGCACGACGCGAGCGGCCGGGTGATCTACTGCCGGATGGTCAGCGGCAAGCCGCACTGGCAGGCCTGAGGCGGGACGGGTCGCCCGGGAGGGCGGCTCGGACGTCAGGGGTCGAGCACGCCCAGGGTGTCCCAGAACAGGCGCTCGTAGGACTGGAGCAGCAGCCCGTACTCGCGCGCGGCGGCCAGGGTCGGCTCGTCCAGTCGGCCCGGTCCGAGCGCGTCGGCGGCCTGCTGCTCCAGCTCTGTCGCGGGCTGGGCGAAGAAGTCGAAGAAGGCGCAGGCCTCGTCGGAGTAGCCGTAGTGGCGGCGCAGCGCCTGCGCGACGACCGCGCAGTAGCCGCCCCAGGCCGCGAAGTTGGCGACCAGGGCGGCGGCTGCGGCGGTGGGTTCGCTGTTCAGGGCGAGCCAGGCCAGGTAGGCGGGGTAGGCCTGGCAGCCGGGCAGCGGCGGGCGGGCCTCCGGTGCGGCGGGGTCGAGGCCACCGGCGGCGGCGAGTGCGGGCAGGGTGCGCAGCGCGGCGCTCTCGCCTTCGGCGAGGGTGGCGAACCAGGCGCCGACCGGGCGGTCCGCGCAGCGGGTCGCGAGCAGCAGCAGGCTGCGCCGGTCGGAGCGGATGATCCGGTGCTGCTGGGCGGCGAGTTCGGCCAGGGCCGAGCGCGGGGCGGTGCCGGCGGCCAGCATCGTGACCAGTGCGGGGGCGGCGTCGCCGGGTGCCAACTCGGCGCGCAGCTGTTGGATCTGGTCGAGGATCGGGTGGTTCACCGGTGCCTCCGGGGTGCGGTTCGGTCCGGTGCCCATTCCTACCGCCTGGCGGCGTCCGGTCGGCGGCGACAGGCCGGGTGGTGGTGCCGGGCCTGGTCTGGTGCTGGTCAGCGCTGCGGGCCGGGCGGGGTGGTGGCCGGCGAGCCCGTGTTGGTCGCGGTGCCGCTCGGGTCGGGCTTGGGTGCCGGGTCGGGGATGTCGGCCATCGGGAGGGACTGCTTGGGCGTGCCGCGCAGGGCCTGGTTCATGGCGTCCCGCCAGATCGGTCCGGGGCCGTCGGCGCCGAACACCTCCGTGCGGTGCTTCCCGTTGATGGTGATGTCGCGCATCTCGACGCCGCCCGCGGGGCCGCCGAGCCAGACGGCGGTGGCGAGTTGCGGGGTGTAGCCGTTGAACCAGGCGGCCTTCTTGTGGTCCGAGGTGCCGGTCTTGCCGGCGATCTGCCGGTTGTCCTCCAAGCTGAGCGCCGCGCCGGTGCCGTTGTTCTCGGTCACGCCGTTCAGAACGGTGTTCAGGGCTCGTGCCGTCGACTCGGAGAACGCCTTCTCGCAGTGCCCGGCCGGGGCGGGGACGTCCTTGCCGTCCACGGTGGTGATCCGGTTGATGGCGATCGGGGCGCAGTGCGTGCCTTGGGCGGCGAAGGTCGCGTACACGTTGGCCATCGTCAGCGGGCTCATCTCCTCGACGCCCAGGGCCATCGCGGGGACTTCTTCCAGGGGCTTGCCGCTGGCCTTGGTGGTGATGCCGAGCTTGTTGGCCATCTGCTTGACCGCGCAGAGGCCGATCTCCTGCTCCATCTGCACGAAGTAGGTGTTGACCGAGAGAGCCATCGCCGTCTTCAGCTGGTAGGGGCCCTTCTCGTTCGGATTCTCGTTGGGCACCACCGTCTTGGGCCGGGCCTCGTTCTTCCAGGTCCCCTCGCAGGTCTTCATCGTCGGGTACTCGAGCTTGTTCGGGGACGGGTACTCCTGGGTCGGGGACAGGCCCGCCTCCAGTGCCGCGGCGGCGACGACCGGCTTGAACGTGGAGCCGGGCTGGAAGCCGTTGCCGCCGCCCATCGCCACGTCGACGTTGAGGTTGACGACGGTCTGGTTCTTCTCCTTCACCAGACCGTAGGGGCGGGTCTGGGCCATGGCGAGGATCTTGCCGGTGCCGGGCTCGATCATGGTGGCGGCCGCGGAGACGCTGTCGGTGACCCGTACGTTGGTGCTCACCGCGTTCTGGGCGGCGGCCTGCTTGTCCGGGTCCAGCGTGGTGTGGATGTTCAGACCGCCGGTGTCCCAGAACTTCTTGCGCTCCTCGGCGCTCTTGCCGAACGCCGGGTCCTGCTTGACGACGTGGCGGACGTAGTCGCAGAAGAAGCCCATCCCGGCCTGGGCGGTGATGCAGCCGTTCTGCGGCTCCTTGAAGTTCAGGCCCAGCGGGGCGGCCTTCGCCTCCGCGGCCTGCTCCGCGGTGATGTGCTTGTTCTCCAGCATCTTGCCGATCACCACGTCACGGCGGTTCTGCGTGGCCTGCGGATGCAGCTTCGGGTCGTAGGACGACGGGTTCTGCACCAGCCCGGCGAGGGTAGCGGCCTCGGCGACGGTCAGGTCCTTGTTGCTCTTGCTGAAGTAGCGCTGGGAGGCGGCCTCCACGCCGTAGGCGCCGTTCCCGTAGTACGTGATGTTGAGGTAGTTGGTGAGGATCTGATCCTTGCTCAGGTCCTCCTCCAGCTTGATCGCGACCTTGAGCTCCTGGATCTTGCGGCCCAGGGTCTTGCGCTGGGCCTCCAGGACGGCGTCCTTGTTCTCGCCGGCCTTCTCCACGTTGACGTTCTTCACGTACTGCTGGGTCAGCGTCGAGGCGCCCTGCGAGGCGGTGCCGCTCTCGGCGTTCTTGCTGACCGCGCGGAGGACGCCCTTGAGGTCGACGGCGCCGTGCTCGTAGAAGCGGGCGTCCTCGATGTCCACCTGGGCGTGTCGCATGAACGGCGACATCTGGTCGGCGGTGAGGACGGTGCGGTCGCGCTCGTAGACCTTGGCGATCAGGCCGCCCTTGGCGTCGAAGATCTGGGTGGCCTGGGTGAGCGGCGGGGCCTTGAAGTCGTCGGGGATGTCGTCGAAGCCCTCCGCCGTGTCCTTGGCGGTTAACCCGATGGCGCCGACGGCGGGTAGGACGAGACCCGCCAGCAGCACACCGGACACGACACTCACACCCAGGAAGGTCGCACCGGAGCGGGCCAGCCGAAGGGACGCATTGCGGGGCGGGCGGGGATCCGCGCCGTCGGAGGAACTCCATATCGGGGGGAGATTCGATTCCATTCCGGAATGCTAGCCCTTGGACCCCGCCGGTCGAACAGTTTTTCGCGGGTGACTGTCACAGCTGTGCCACAGGTACTGAAAGCCGGCTCGGGAAAAGTCGAATCGCATGCGAACTGAATGGGTGCGACGGAATTCCGCGGTCCGTACCCGATCTTCCCCCGGCCCGCGTGCGGCACCACTCCCCTCGTATGGTCCTGACACCACATGGATGCCGCGAGCGGGCCGAAAGGTTGCATGCGTCCTGACGACTGCTCCCGATCCGGCAACCCGGTGCTCAGGCAGCGAAGCCGCAGAGGGCCGTGAGTGCCGCGTGGACCTCCCGTTCGATCTTGGCGTAGTGCCCGGGCGGGCTGCCGTAGTCGGGGTGGAAACCGGACTCCTCCTCGTGCCCGGTCTCGATGGTGAAGGCGAAGACCGGCGCCCTGGTCGGGTCGTCGAACTGCCGGCGGAAGGCGTAGTCGTCGGTGGTACCGGTGACCGGGCCGCCCAGCGGGTGGTACAGCGACGCGCTCTGCCCGACGTCGTAGGTGGAGTGCGCGCGCTGGACACTCGCCGTGGTGACGGTCGGATCCACCCCGGCGCTGCGCAGGATGGCGTCGCGCATCTCACCGGCGATGGTGCCGAGGGTCTTGCGCACGAAGTGCGGCGGGGAGTCCGTGACGAACTCCTGGTAGTCGGGGCGGCCCGGCGGCAGGGCGGGGCTGCCCGGACGCAGGCCGTCGCGCTTGCCCTTCCAGGCGGGCGAGGAGAAGGTCATGGACGGGTCGCTGCCGTTGTCCTCGATGCCCCAGCAGAGCAGGACCTTGCGGCCGAACTGGTGGACGTCCACGAAGTACGTGGCCCGGGTGTGGTCGATGAGCCACTGCACGTTGGCGGTCTCCGGTTCGGATGCCGCGGACGGTCCCCGGTAGGTCTCCTCCCTGCGGTCCGTGGAGGCCGGTCCGTCCTGGTAGAAGGACAGGTAGACCGCCATGTCGTAGTAGTCCTCGAACTTTCACGCGATGTCGTGGTTGCGGTTGATGTCCACCCCGACCTTGGCCGGGTCGGGATGGAGCCGCCGGTTCTTGCGCCAGCCGGCACCGACCGGGTCGGAGGGCGGGTTCAGCTGGTCGAACAGCCGGCCGTCGGGGTTGATCAGCGGCGCGACGTAGAGCTCGACGCCGTCCAGGATCCGCTGCACCTCGGCGGCCGGGATGGTGAACGGTGGGTAGGTGACCGCCGGCCCGGCCGGGAGCGGCCGGCAGGACACCGCGGGGAAGACGATGTCGGTGCCGGTGGTGCGGCTCACCAGGAGGTTCTGCGCGAAGTGGACCAGCGCGTCCGGCGGCGCGGACTCGCGTGCGTGGACGCCACCGGTCAGCACCACGGCCGGACGGCCGTCGCGCGGTGCGTCCGCGATGCGGACGAAGTGGATCCTCCGGGCCTCGACGCTGAGGTTCGGGAACTCACCGAGCGTGCACAGGGCGGGGAACGTGGCCGCGAGGTCGGCGAGCGCCGCCTCGATCTGGGCCGGGGTCTGCGGCACGGTCGGCGTGGCGTAGGGCGGGGGCATCGCTCACACCTCCCCGCGCTCGGCGTATCCCCGGCCGATCACGGCCGACATCCGGGCGTGGTGCTCGGCGGCGTCCTCGGAGGAGAGCAGCACCGTCACTTCGGCACCCTGCGCAACGGCCGCCTCGACCGCCTGGTCGGACGCGTACGCCGCCACTTTGTACCGGTGGTCGGCGCGGCCCTCCAGGCTCGAACGCACCAGGTGGAGCTCCGGAATGCCCTGCACGGCGCGCAGGACCTCCTCGGAGCCTTCGATCTGAACCAGGCTCACGGCACTCACCACCTCGTCGGCGGTCCCGCTCGACGGCTGCCGTGCGTGGGCGCGGGACCGGGATTGCCCGCCGCGTCCGGCACGGTTCCGGGCCTCGGCCGACCGGAGTCCGGACACCCGGCGTCACCGCTGTTCCGCACCGGTCCGTGTGACGGACGGTGACAATTCCGGAGCACCGGAGCCGGGGTTCCCGCTGTCGGGTGCGGGGAACCCACGCACGCTTTCAGCCTGGCACACCCGGCTCCGGAGGTAAACCGTGGTCCGGGTCAACCGGACGTCCTTCCGGCGGTGTGCCACGGCACGAAGGCGTTCGTCAGGCCCGCGAGCGCCGTGCGCAGCTCCGGGTGGTGGCGCAGCAGCACCGTGACCATGGTGTTGTCGTCGATCCAGGCCATGCCTGCCCTGGAGTAGACCCCGGGGGTGTAGTACTCGGTGAAGAAACGGTCGCTGTTCAGCCGTCGTGACGCCATGAGGACGAAGATGCGGAACGCCGTGTCGCTGAAGGCGAATCCGGCGGGCAGCCTCTCCGCGTACATCCCGACCGTCAGGTCGACCCGCTCGATGTCGCCCTCGTAGAGCCGCTCGATCTCCTCGGCCCACTCCGGGTTGTCCGTCAGCTCCTGGAAGTTCTGCGCGGGCCGCAGCCGCAGCAGCCGCCGGAACTCGTTGTAGCGGGGGACTCCGAGCTCCCTGCTGCGCAGGATGTCGGTGGCGGCGAGGTCCTGAAGGTTCCCGTCGGGGCGCCGGTACTCCTGCAGGAACCTCGGGAAGTTGTGCAGCGTGACCAGGCCCGGGGGAAGCGTGCCGAAGCTGTACAGCAGGTCGGCCGTCCGCATCGTCCCGAGGATCTTCAGCGCATCGGGCCCCGAGATGTCACGGAACGTGCACTGCCGCAGGTCGGCGTCGTCGTCGGCGGAGCGCAGGTGCCAGTCGTCGCGGACCAGGGGGTGCATGCGGTAGACGGCCACGAACTCCTCGGTGAGGGAGTACGGGACGCCGTAGTGGTCCGTGTCGCCCCCGGGAATGCCGCTGACGACCTCGCTGCCGCTGACCCGGCCGAACAGCCTGTGCACGCGTTCGCCCGCGACGCCCCACCAGTTGGCCCGCAGGGCGGCGACGGTGGTGGGGTGGCTGATCACGGCCGGCGTCCACTCCACGGTGTGGATCTTGGCGAGGAGTGCGGCGTTGACGAGCCTGGCCCGCTGGAACAGCTCCTCGTCGTCCCAGGACGGGTAGGCGCCGTGCAGGTGGTCGCAGATCGCGTTGTGCTCCCGGACGAACAGGTCCTGCATCATGGCCAGGCCCAGCCAGAAGCCGGGGAGACGGGAGGGGTCACGGGAAGGATCCGAGGCGAACGGGGTCTGCCCGTTGTCCCACACGTGCAGCCGGCCCAGCTCCCCGGTGCGCAGCAGGCGCTGCTCGGTCGCGTCGGTCCCGTAGATCTGGGAGGCGTCCCACCAGTGGGAGGAGACGTTGACGCGGGTGTCGGGAGTCCCGGCGGGTGCCCGCGGGTCCCGGGTCGGGTCGTCCGGTGTCCGCATGATCCGCATCGGGCGCTCGGGCCACGGGTCGTCGTCCACGAGCGGCACTTCCCAGGGGCGGTCCGTGGGGCTCGTGCCGTGGCTGAACCAGTCTCGGATCATGAACTGCAGCCAGGCGGCGACCAGGGAGTTGACCGACTCGGCCGCGATCAGCTCGTGCCGGGTGAGCAGGGCGCGGCTGACCTCGCGCGGGTTCGGCCTGGACAGGACGGACTCGGCTGTGGCGGGAACGATCCGGTCCAGCGGGATGTTGCGGCCGAAGCGGGTGCCCGCCATGCCCATGCGCGGGTCGCCGAGGTCGTTGTGGCTGCCGTCGGCGGTCCGGTTGACCTTGTGCTTCGCGGACGGGGGTGCGGGGGTGGGCGGATCGACGGTGGGCAGCCCGCCGGTGTCGTGGAGGTTCTGCTGCCGCAGTCTGACCCGCAGCCCGAGGAGGGTCAGCAGGCCCGGGACGACCGGCAGCCTGTCCCAGCCGAGGCGGTGGTCGACGTACTCGGAGGCGCTGGTGACGATCCTCCAGGGGAGGGAGGTGCGGTATCCGCTGCCGGTCCGGACCGGGGAGGGGCGGTGCGAGTCGCGGGGCGTAGTCATGATGACTCCCCGTAGGTGCGGTGACGTTCCGTAGGTGCGGTGACGTTCCGTGGTGCTGCGAACGAGGCGCTGGGTGACCAGCGCGGACCCCATGGCAGGGGTGATTCCTCTGTGGACGCTCGAATTCCACGATAGGAGGGTCGCCGTCCACCCGCGCGCCGGGGTGTCGGGCGCCCCCGTACCGCGCCGCCCGCCCCCGGCCGCGGTACGGCGGGCCCCTTCGAGCCCCTGGCGCGGACCGGTCGGTCAGGCCCCGGCGCAGGCCTTGGTCACGTCGGCGGCGGCGCTGGTGATCGCTCCGAGGTCGGGCTGCTTGTTGGCGGAGACCTTGTCGATGGCGGCGTCGACGGCCTTGGAGAGCTTGTCCGCGGCGGCGTCGAGCTTGTCCCCGCCGTTCTCGCGGATCTTCTTGGCGTCGTCGACGATCTTCTTCAACGCGTTGACGGTGTGTTTGCGCCGTTCCTCGTCGGTGATCTGGCCGACGTTGACCGCCGAGTCCGCGAGGTCCTGGACATCGCCGGCGAGGCTGATCGCGCGCTTTCCGCAGTCGACGGCCTGGTCGGCCTCCTTGCACGCGGCGAGCAACTGGGCCGCGACGAGCACCGCGAGTGCGGTGGCGGCCAGGCGGTACGGCTTCCTTGTCATGTCAGTATCCCTCCCGACATGCAGAACGCCGCTTTGCCGTACGGAGGTTCCGGCGGGACGGGTGAACGGTAGGCAAAGCCTTTGGCTACGCGTGGATGTGACGTTCAGTCAGCTCGCTCGGCCGGGAGCGGCGGACCCGGGTCCGATGAGCTCGGTGCAGGCCTGCCAGGCGGCGGGCGGCAGGAGGTCTCGGGCGCGGGCGAAGAGTTCGTACAGGCCGGGTCCGTAGCGGGCGGCCAGGTCCGCGTTGTGCGTGAGGACGTCGAGCTCGTTGGCGACGGTGATGGCGAGGAAAGCGCGCAGGTCCTCCTCCGGCGGGGTGTGGTCCCGTCCGGAGAACCGGTCGCGGAACAGCGGTGGTTCGGCCACGCCCAGGCGCGGGTAGACGGCGGCCCGGTTGCAGCTCGCGTAGAGGTGGACGAGCGCTTCCGCGCGGGTGCCGACGAGTTCGACCAGGGTCGCGCGCTGGTCGAGCGCCAGCAGAGCGTGGTCGAACCCGTCGGTCCCGTACGCGGCGTGGCAGAGCCCGGCATTCCGGACGGCGGGGTCGCAGCCCCAGTCCGCCAACAGGCCCGCCACCCGGACGAGGTGGGACAGCAGTGTGCCGCCCGGGTGGGGGATCCGGTCGGCCCCGTGGGTGCGGAGGAAGTCCTCGATGCGGTCCCGCCCGGGACCGTTTCGGCGGTGGGTAGCGTCATGCCACGGGTCCTACCCGTTTCCGCCCGCTTCCGCTTCCGCTTCCGCAGACGGGGTCGGTGAGGGTGATGGAGGCGGCGGGGGCGATGGAGGCGGTGGGAGCGACGGGGTCGATGCCCCGGTGCCCGTCACCGCTCGGCGGCCTCCGACAGCTCGGACACCAGCCGGGTGAGGGTCGGCACGGCCACGCCGTGCGCGTCGGCGGCCCGCAGGACGGCGCCGCCGATCGCGTCGAGCTCGGTGGTGCGGCCGGCCTCCACGTCGCGCTGCATCGAGGACTTCATCGTCCCGGGGATGCGGTCGAAGGCGGCGAGCAGCGTCTGCGCGTCGGCCGGGGCGCCGACCGCCCGGGTGACGGCGGTGATCTCGTCCAGCACGGCGAGGAGTTCGGGCCGGTGCTCGGTGCGGACCGTGCCGATCCCGCTCGCGTGGCGGGTGGTGAGCAGGGCGAACGGGGCGAGGAAGGAGAGCTTGCTCCACAGCATCGCCGTCTCGTCCTCGCGCAGCGTCACGGACAGGCCGGTGTGCCGCAGCTGCTCGGCGAACTCCTGGACGGGAGAGGAGGGTTCGGTGGGAGCGGCGAGCTCGACGGTGGCGAAGGGGCTGGTGTGCTCGATCCGCCCGGGCGCCGTCCGGGTGGTCTCGACCCGGATCGTGCCGGCCACGACCCGGGCGGCCGGGTAGCGTTCGCGCAGGACCGTCATGTGGTCCAAGCCGTTGAGCAGCGGCACCACGATCCCCGTGCCGAGCAGCTGCGCGGGCAACCGGTCCAGCGCTGCCGCCAGAGCCGTCTCCTTGACGGTCACGAAGACGGCATCGACTGGCTCGCGCAACTCGGTGGCGGCCTCGACGCGGGCGGTGAACTCGCCGAACTCCCCGCTGCGGACGTGCAGTCCGTCCCGTCCGATGACGGCGGCGGTCTCCTCGCTCGCCAGGCACACGACGCGGTGGCCGTCGCGGGCGAGCAGCCCGCCGATCAGTCCGCCGACGCCGCCCGGTCCGAGGATCGCGACGGTCAGGGGGGTGGTGGTCATGCTGACTCCTGTGGGTGAGAGAGGGGTTGGCAGGGCGGTCACGGGATGTCCCAGTAGAAGCGGCCCTCCAGGCCGTCCGGACCGAGGAAGCGGAAGCCGTCGCCGTGACCGAAGTCGAGGAAGTAGGGATCACCCTCGTCCGGAGCGTCCGTGAGGGCGAAGAAGTACCGCCACGGCGCGGGGACTTCGGCCCGGCCGCTCGGGAAGGACGGGAGACCGCCGACGTGGTCGTGCGCATGGCCGCCGTTCGGGAACCGGACCTCGGGGCCCTCGCCGCGCCAGTACCGCTGGAAGGCGGCCCGCTCGTCCATCGACCGGTCGAGGTCGTCCGGGAGCGGCCGCAGGTCGAGGTGGAACTCGACCGGCGTCTCGGTGCCGTCGGGGTCGCGGCGCCAGAGCGTACGGCCTCGGGTGCCGGGCGGGCCGATCACGGCGAAGGGCGGGACCCGGCCGCCCGGCTGGACGAGCAGCAGGGCGTCGCCGGTGTCAGTGGGTTCGGCGGGTTCGGCGGGTTCCTCGGCTTCGTGGAACGAGACGACGTCGAAGCTGAACGGCTCCTCCCGGCGGGGCTTTCGGCCCGGGGCCGACGGGCGGCGGCGCTGGGCAGGGTGGCGGTAGAGGTGGAGCGGGTCGTGGTGGAGGGTGCCGCGGGTGGGGTCGGGCACCGGCAGGCCCTCGGCGCGCAGCGCCTCGACCAGTTGGTGAGCGGGCCAGCCGAGCAAGTCGATCCCGAGGTAGCCGACCGGGCAGGCGGGCCGCTCGTCGCCCGGGTGGCGGCTGACCGTCACGCTGCGGAGGCGGTCGCGGTCGTCCGAGCACAGGGTGACGCTCACCCCGGGCAGCTGGAAGCCCAGCGCCCAGCGGCAGCCGCAGACGAAGGTGTTCCGCACCCCCTCGGGCAGCAGCTCGCCGTGCGGGGCCAGCAGCGCGCGCACCGCCGCTTCGGTGAGCCCGAAGCGGAGTTCGGGCAGCGGGGCGGGCAGGCGGAGGCCGTGGCCGGGCAGCAGGTCGATGGTCACCTGATCATGATTACCCGTGAGCCGGGCGCAGGGGAGACCGGGGCGGAAAACGGTGGCTCGGTCCGCTCGGGACCGCTGCCCGTCCCGGGTACCGGTACCTACCACCACCTGCGGGGTTCGGTTTTCCGAACCCCGGATTCGGGGGCCAGCACAATCGATCTCCCGGCCCCCGACGCCCACGATGGAGGGCATGAACGGGATGACGACAGCCGCAGCTGCGGCGGCACATGACGGGGTGACGGGCGCGGCCCTGCGCGGGGACGGGCTGCACCGCGAGTACGGGCGCGGCGGCGCGGCGGTCCGGGCGCTGCGCGGGGTGTCCGTGGCGTTCGCGCCGGGGACGTTCACGGCGGTGATGGGGCCCTCGGGCTCGGGCAAGACCACCCTGCTGCACTGTCTGGCCGGGATGGACCGCCCGACCCGGGGCGCCGTGCGGTGGGGCGACACGGAGGTGTCCGGGCTGCCCGAGCGACGGCTGGCCGAGCTGCGCCGCACCCGGGTGGGCTTCGTCTTCCAGGCCTTCAACCTGATGCCGGCGATGACCGTCGCGCAGAACGTCGAGCTGCCCGGGCGGCTGGCCGGGCGGCCGCCGGAGCGGTCCCGGGTGCGGGAGGCGCTGGCCAGGGTGGGGTTGGCCGGGCGCGAGCGGCACCGGCCGGGGGAGCTGTCGGGCGGCCAGCAGCAACGGGTGGCGATCGCGCGGGCGCTGGTCTCCCGGCCGGAGGTGCTGTTCGCCGACGAGCCGACGGGCGCGCTCGACCGGGCGACCGGGCACGACATCCTCGACCTGCTGCGCTCGGGCGTCGACGTCGACGGGCAGACCTGTGTGATGGTCACCCACGACCCGGTGGCCGCCGGGTACGCGGACCGGGTGCTGCTGCTGGCGGACGGTCTGCTGGTGGACGAGCTGGTCAGGCCGACCGCCGCGCAGGTCGGCGAGCGGCTGAGCCGGTTGGGCGGGTGAGTGCGGTGAGCAACCCCGTGCTGACACTGTCCGTCGGGCAGATCCGGCGCCGGCCCGCGGCGTTCGCCGGGCTGGGCGCGGCGCTGTTCCTCGCGACGGCGGCGGTGACGCTGTTCGGCTCGCTGGTCGCCGCGCAGCTGACGGCCCCCGCGTCGGTGGCGCGGGCACCGGTGGCCGGGCCGGGCGTAACGGTGATCGCTGCGGCGTTCGGCGAGATCGCTGTGCTGGTCGCGATGTTCGTCGTGGTCAACGCGCTCGGCTTCACCCTGCGCCAGCAGCACCGCGACCTGGCCCTGCTGCGCACCGTCGCGGCGACGCCCCGTCAGGTACGGCGGGTGGTGCGCGCCCAGGTGGTGGCGACCGTCCTGTCGGCCTCCGTCCCGGGCTGCGCGGCGGGTTTCCTCGCCGCCCACGCCTTCCTCGACGCCCTGCAGCGGCGCGGGATGGCCCCGCCCGGTCTGCGGATACCCGGGACACCGGTGCCGATGCTGGTCGCACTCACGGTGGCGCTGCTGGTCGGGCTGGCGGCCACCGCCGCCGCGGCACGGCGGATCACCCGGCCGGCACCGGCCGTCGCCCTGATCGAGGGGACGGGAGGGCCGCGGCGCACGGGGGTGCTGCGGCTGGTCGCCGGTGCGGCGGTGCTGGCGGGCGGTGCGCTGCTGCTGCGGCTGGCCGCGACCAGGCCGGCCGGGGAGCTGGACAAGGCGGGGCAGGCCGCCCTGCTCGGTTCGGTGGTGCTGCTGGTGGCGGTCGCCCTGCTGGGGCCGGTGGCGGCCCGGGTATTGGCCGCCGTGCTCGGCGCGCCGGTCCGGGTGCTCGTGCCGCGGGCCGGCTGGCTGGCCGACGCCAACCTGCGCGGCTACGCGGCCAGACTCTCCTCGGCGGTGGTCCCGGTCGCGCTGCTGGTCGGGCTTTCCGGCACGATGTTGATCATGACCAGCACCGCCGAGCGCGTGGCCCGGGCGACCGGCGCCGCCACCAGCGTCACCAAGGCGAGCGACATCTGGCTGCGCCAGGCGGAGCTCGGCCTGCTGGTCTGCTTCGCGGCGGTCTCCACGGTCAACACCCTGGCCGCGCTGACCGCCGACCGGCGCCGCGAGTTCGCGCTGCTGCGCCTGGTCGGGGCGACGCGGCGGCAGCTGCTGCGGATGCTCTCCGTGGAGGCGCTCCTGACCACGGCGATCGGCGTGCTGCTCGGCGGGGCGGTGGCGGCCGCGGCCTCGGGGGCGTTCAGCTGGGCCGTGCGGGGGTCGGTGGTGCCCGTGGTGCCGGGGGCGGGGTGCGCCTGGGTGGTGCTGGGCGCGGCCGTCCTGACGGTTCCCGGGATCGTCGGCACGGGGCTGTGGGCGAGCGGCCGATCGGCGGTGGAGTCGGTGGGCGGGGACCGGGGGTGAGTGGGCGGGGGCCGGGCCTGAGATGACGGGGCTCGGGCGAGGGCAGGGGCGCGCGGGGGTCCGGTCGCGCCTGGTGGATGCTGAGGGTCGGTCGGCGGGTGTGCGCCGAGGCGGACGTTGGTGAGGTGGACGGGCGATGCGGTGGACGGTGCTGACGCGGGGCGCGGCCGAGCGGCGGCGGTTCCCGGCGGTGCGGGGTGGCGAGGTGGCGTTCGCCGTCCTCGGGCTGCCGCTCGGGGTGCTCGGCAGCGTCTACGCGGTCGCCGTCCTCTACGCGGGGGCGCTGCTCTCGCTCACCGTACTGGGCCTGCCGTTCGTGGTGGCCGCACTGCTCGGGGCGCGGCGGATCGGCCGGTTGCACCGGTGGCTGGTCGGGCGGCTGCTCGACGAGACGGTGACAGAGCCCCCGCCGCTGTCGCGCCCACCCGGGGTGTTCGCCCGGGGTCGGGCGGTGCTGACCGATCCGGTGGCCTGGAGGGTGCTGCTCTACCTCCTCCTAAGGCTGCCCGTCGGGGTGCTCGGCTTCGTGGCCGCCATCGGGCTGCCGCTCGGCGCCCTCTGGCTGCTGGGCTTCCCGCTCTGGGTGCGGCTGCTGGAACAGGGCCCGAGACCGGTCGGCTGGTCGGACGTGGCCGCGATCCCGATCGGCCTTGCCCTGCTGGCCGTCGTACCCGCTGTACTGCGGGCCCTGAGTCGGGCGAACCGGGCCCTCGCCCGGACCCTGCTCGGCCCGGTGCGCTCGCAGCAGCGGGTGCGCGAGCTGGAGAACGCCCGGGCCACGTTGCTGGCCGAGAACACCGGACGGCTGCGGCGCCTGGAACGCGACCTGCACGACGGCACCCAGGCTCAGCTGGTCGCGCTCGCCATCACCCTCTCGCTGGCCGACGACGCCCTCGACGGCCCGGGCGAGCCCGACCTCGGGCGGCTGCGCACCCTGGTCGACCGGGCCCGCGGGCAGACCGACGACACCATCGCGGGCCTGCGCCGGCTGACCCGCGGCATCCACCCGGTGGCGCTGGACGGCGGGCTGACCGAGGCACTGCCCGGGCTCACCTCCACCTCGCCGGTGCCGGTCACCGTCCGGCTGGACCTCCGGGAGCGGCCGGAGGAGGTGATCGAGCGGGCCGTCTACTTCTGCGCCGCCGAACTGCTCACCAACGTGGCCAAGCACAGCGGCGCGCGGTCGGCCGAACTGACGGCGAGCGCCGCCGACGGGAGGGTCCGGCTGACCGTACGCGACGACGGGCGCGGCGGAGCCGCGATCGGCGCGGGCACCGGGCTGGCGGGTCTGGCCGAGCGGCTCGCGGCGGTGGACGGGGTGCTGCGGGTGGACAGTCCGCCGGGCGGGCCGACGGTGGTCAGCGCCGAGCTACCGGGCAGGCTGTGACGGACGGACGGACGGCGGGGGTGCTCGGTCGGCGGGGGCGATGCGTCGGTCATGAGCCTCGCGCCCTGCCCGACCGCCCTGCCCGGCCGCCCTCGCGGCTTCTGCCCGGCTCAGGACGCGCCGCTCTCCGCGAGGTAGGCGAGCACGGCCTTGACCCGCCGGTTGTCGGCGTCGGTCGCGGGCAGCTCGAACTTGGCGAACACGGCGGCCACGTGCTTCTCCACCGCCCGCTCCGACACCACGAGCTGCGCCGCGATCGAGCGGTTGGAGTGGCCCTGCGCCATCAGTTCCAGCACCTCCCGCTCGCGCGGGGTGAGCGCGTCCACCAGGCTGCGCCGTCGGCCGCCGATCAACCCGTTGACGATCTCCGGGTCGAGCGCGGTGCCTCCCGTGGCGACCCGGTGCAGCGCGTCCACGAACTGGGAGGTGCGGGCCACCCGTTCCTTGAGCAGGTAGCCGATGCCGGCGGCGCCGTCAGCCAGCAGCCGGGCGGCCCAGACGGTCTCGACGTGCTGGGAGAAGACCAGGATCCCGACTTCCGGCATCGCGGCGCGGATCTCGACGGCTGCCCGGATCCCCTCGTCGGTGTGGGTGGGCGGCATCCGGATGTCCACCACGGCCACGTCGGGCCGGTGCTCGGCGACGGCGGAGACCAGCTCGGGCGCCGTACCCGCGGTGGCGACCACCTCGCAGTCGCGCGCGGTGAGGAGTTCGACCATCCCGTCCCGGAGGATCACCGAGTCCTCGGCGAGGACGACGCGGAGCTGCTTGTCTGTCATGTCGCCATTATCCCGGGCGGTTGGCAGCGGCGGCAGCCGACCCCGGGAAAGTCTTCAGTCCAGACTGGACAGTTCAGACTGATGAAAGTACCGTGGAACCGTGACCGAGAAGCGAACCGCCCGTCCCGCTGCCGCCGGCTCCGCTGCCCCCGCCGGCTCCGCGGCGCTGGCCGCCCGCGAGCTGCGCGCCGTCTTCAGCCGACTGCGCCGCACCCTCCGGGAGGCGAGCGACATCAGCGACCTCACCCCCTCCCAGACCGCCGTGCTCAGTCGGCTGATCAGCGACGGCCCGGCCTCCGCCAGCGCGCTGGCTGCCGCCGAGCGGGTCCGCCCGCAGTCCATGGCCGCCACTCTCGCCGCGCTCGAACAGCACGGCCTGGTCGGTCGCCGCCCCGACCCCGACGACGGGCGCCGCCAGCTGGTCAGCCTCACCGAGGCGGGTCTGGCCCGGATCGCGGACAGCCGTCAGGCGCGCGAGGAATGGCTGGGCCGGGCGATGGAGGAGCAGTACAGCGAGGCCGAACGCGCCACCCTGCTGGACGCGCTGGCCCTTCTCGACCGGCTGAACCGGCGATGACCGGCCCGGCTGCCCGGCCTACCCGGCTCGACCGCCTGCGGGCAACCCGCCTCCGAGCCTCCGACCTCCGGCCTGACCGCCTCCGGCCTGACCGCCTCCGGCTCGACCGCCGGCGCGCAGGCCGCCTCCGGACCGGACGCCGACAGCCCGCCGCGGACGGCGGGTTCGACCGACGGCTCATCGCCCCGATGGTGCTCGGCTCGGTGCTCAACCCGGTCAACTCCTCGATGATCGCGGTGGCGCTGGTGCCGGTGGGTGCGGCCTTCGGCGCACCGCCCGCCGAGACCGCCTGGCTGGTCACCGGGCTCTACCTCGCCACCGCCGTCGGTCAGCCGGCGATCGGACGGCTGGTGGACAAACACGGGCCGCGCCGCCTCTACCTCGCCGGAACGGCCCTGGTCGGCCTGGCGGGGCTGCTCGGCGCGCTCGCCCCGACGCTCGGGCTGCTGATCGTCGCCCGGGTCCTGCTCGGGATCGGCACCTCGGCGGCGTACCCGGCGGCGATGCACCTCACCCGCAGCGAGGCCGAGCGGACCGGCCGGTCCAGCCCCACCGGGGTACTGACCGTGCTCGCCGTCGCCAACCAGACCGTCGCGGTCGTCGGCCCGACCCTCGGCGGACTGCTGATCGGCGCGGGCGGCTGGCGGACGGTCTTCGCCGTCAACGTCCCGCTCTCACTGGTCTGTCTACTGCTCGGGGCAGCCCGCCTGCCGACCGCCGTACGACAGCGCCGGCCTGGCGGGCCCGACCGCCTCGACCACGCCGGGATCGCGCTGTTCGCGGTCCTGTTGCTCTCGCTGATGCTGTTCCTGATGAATCCCCGCCCGGCGTTCTGGTACCTGCCGGTGCTGGCCGTCCTGGCGGCGGTCGCCCTCGCCGTCCGCGAGGCGCGGGCCCGCACCCCCTTCATCGACCTGCGGGCGCTCGCCCGCAACCGGCCGCTGGTCGCCACGTACCTGCGCCAACTCCTCGGCTACACCGCCATCTACGCCTTCCTCTACGGCTACACCCAGTGGCTGGAGGAGGGGCGCGGCCTGTCCGCCGCCGGCGCCGGGCTGGTCCTGCTGCCGCTCTCGCTCGCCGCCCTCGCCGTCTCCGGTCTCACCGGCCGCAGTCCGGCCGTCCGCGGCAAGCTGCTGGTCGGCTCCGCCTGCCAGGTGGCCGCCTGCGCCGGCCTGTTGCTGGTGCACGCCGACAGTCCGGCCGTCCTGTTGATCGCGGTCGGTGTGGTGGCGGGCATCCCGCAGGGCCTGATCGGGCTCGGCACCCAGACCGCCCTCTACCACCAGGCCGACCCGGCGGCCATCGCCTCCGCGGCCGGGCTGCTGCGCACCTTCATGTACCTCGGCGCGATGGCCGCCTCCGCCGCGAACGCCGCCTTCTTCCCGCACGGCGCCACCACGGGTGGGCTGCACCGGCTCGCGTTGTTCATGCTCGGCGGCGCGGCCCTGCTGTTCCTCGTCACCCTGCCGGACCGCTCGCTCCGCCGGGTGAATTCCACTGCCGGTAGCCCAGATTGACGATGATTCAGTGACCTGGCCCGGGAATCGTGCGCCGTCACGGTGGCGCCCCTCGTCAGCGCTGGTCGGGGTGGCCGGTGAGGACCGTGGTGAAGACCGGCTCGCCGTGCTGATGGCCGGTCACGGTGGTGGTGAGGGCGTCCCGGTCCCCGGCGGGCGTGTGCCGCGCGGTGATGATGGTGGGCGCGTCGTGCTCGGCGTACCGGTGGAAGGTGGTGGCCGCGGCGGTCGGCGTGACGGTGACGGGGCTGGTCAGCGCGTTGGTCGCCTGGCGGGCCGCCTCGATCAGGACCATGCCGGGGATGTGGTCGTTGGCGTGGTCGAAGAGGATCGGGTGCCAGAAGTCGGGGGTGAGGTACCAGGTGTCCGGTGCGTCGGCCGGGGTCAGGACGACGTCGCACGGGCGGAGCCGGCCGACCCGGGCCGGCGGGAGCGGCTCGCCGTTCGTGCCGGGCACCGGCAGTGCAGTGGCGTCGTGGCGTCCCCGGCGGAGCCGTCGGTAGGTCGAGTCCGGGACGGTGGTGAAACGGGCGTACCCGGTGGCGGCCAGGTGCGAGCCGCGCCGGACGACCGTGCTGAGCGTGAAGTCGACCGTGCTCCGGGTACGGCGCGGCCGGGCGACGAGCCGTGCCTCGATCGTGAGGTCGGTGGGCGTCGTGTCGATCAGCAGGCGGCCCGGGTGGGTGGAGTAGTCGAGGTTCCACATCATGAACTTGTGGTCGAGCGGGACGCCGAACCGGGTGTGGGCGAGGTAGAGACCGGCCTGGCGGATCGTTTCCGCAGCCTGGATCGGGTCGTGCCGCGTGCCGTCCGTGGTGCTGAAGAAGGTGTGCGCCCGGGGCCATTGCGCGGAGACCGCGAAGGTGGTCTCGTCCAGCCACTCGCTGCCGGTCAGGAAGACCTCGGCGTGGCAGGCCCGGTGGACGTACTCCTTGGCGACGGTGCTGGTCAGACGGGGTGCCGGGGCGGCTATGAGGGTCTGGTCGGAACCGGCTCCGAGGTCCTCGGCGACGACGGGTGCGGCGTCGAGCGCGGTGTCGAGCGCAGTGTCGAGCGCGGTGTCGAGGGGGGTGGCGGACGTGCGGAAGGCAAGCAGGGTCATCGGGAGCGCTCCGAAGGGCCGTGACGGGCGGGGTGGGGTGCTCAGGGCTCGTAAGATACGTACCTGCCGGTTTGCTTTTCAAGGCGGCGGGGCGAATCTTCGTCAGCGGCCAAGTGTGGCCGTTCGGTCACTCCCGCAGGGGCCGGAAAGCCTCGTGCGGGTTGCGGCGGATCGGTGGATCTTCCTTGACCTGCGCTGATTTACTCACCCGCCCCTGGCGGTCCCCCTGTCGCGAGGGGGCTCCGCGGGGCGGCGGCAGTGGCAAGTGGGAGCCGCCGATCCGGTTCGGTGGCTTTCCGTAGAGGGCTTCGGTCACCCGGGCGACTCGTACCGTCCACGCGGTTTTCCCTCGCTCGAAGACCGCTCTATGTGGCTTGGAACGGCGAGATCCCCGCCGTACCCGACGGGTAAGATACGGGGTGTTTGGTTTTGTTTGCCGAGCGTTGCGGGCGGGTGGTTGCGGTGGTGCGGCAGGAGCGGGCGGTCCGGACGCGGCGGTTGATCCTGGAGGCAGCGGCGTCGGTCTTCGATGAGCACGGGTACGACGGGGCGACGATCGGGGAGGTCGTGGCCCGCGCGGGGGTGACCCGCGGCGCGGTGTACTTCCACTTCGCCTCGAAGCGGGAGCTCGCCCAGGGGGTCGTGGAGGAGCAGTTCGGCCAGGACGAGATGCCCGAACGCCACTGCAAGCTCCAGGAGTTCGTGGACCTCGGGATGGTGGTCGCCCATCTCATGCCGCGTGATCCGCTGCTGAGCGCGGGCGCGCGGCTCTCCCTCGGCCACGACGTGTTCGGCGACGTCAGCGGCGGTGCCGCGCCCGGGTGGATCCAGCGGGCCGAGAGTGTGCTGGCGGCGGCCGGCGAGCGCGGCGAGCTGCTGCCGCAGGTGGTGCCCGCCGAGACCGCGTGGCTGGTGACCGGTGCCTGGACGGGTGTGCAGATCCAGTCCCAGAAGATGTCCGCCCGGGCGGACCTGGAGCGCCGGATCGCCGTGCTGTACCAGCACCTGATGCCGAGCATCGCCATGCCCGGAGTGCTGGCCACGCTCGACCTCGGGACGGACCGCGGCGCCCGGGTGGCGGCCGAGCTGGAAGCGGCGCGGAAGCCCGCCGACCGTCCCGCCGCTCCGCTCCCGGACGACTTCTCCACCCGGGAACAAACAGCGCGTACGGTTTCCCGCTGACAAACCGCCCGTCCTGTTTCTGGATGGGCGCGGGTGTTCGACCGCTCGTCGTCAGTCGGTCTTCACCTCGGTGTTCTGGCAGGCGTGCAGCAGCCACCGTCCGTCGTCCTGCTTGGTCATGACGTAGAGCGGGGCGCCCTCGGAGTCGCCGTCCGCTGCGTGGTAGACCTGGCGCACCTTGACGGCGGCCACGTCGGGGCGCAGGAATCGGATGTGTACCGGCTCGTAGGTGACCTCGCCGTCCCAGGTCGCGGCGGGCAGGACGGCACGGGTGAACTCGGCGATGGCGTCGAGGCCGATGAGTACCTTGCCGTGGGCGGTGGTCCAGAGGGCCTGCGGGTGGAACAGTGCGAGGAAGGCGTCGGGGTCCTTGGCGCGTTGGGTGCGCTCGACGGCTGCCACGACCTGTTCGATGGCTCGGACGTCTGCGGCTTCGGTGCTCGCGGCTTCAGGGGTCACAGCTTCGGTGGGCACGGCTTCGGTGCTGGCTGCTTCGGTGTTCATGCGGATCACTCTGGTACCTCAAGTCAGCTTGAGGTCAAGTCCCTGGGAGGTCGGGGTGGACCGCAGGGTCAGGTAGTCGCCGAGGCGGGCGGCGGCGGTGAGCATGGCGAGACCCCGGGCCGTGAGGCGCTGCTGCCAGCCGTCGAGGGCGGCGGCGAGTTCGTCGGTGCCGCCCGCCGAGCGGATCTGCCGGACCACGGCGGCGATGTGGTGCAGCAGGTAGCCGCCCCGCCGGAGCAGGTGGGTGAGTTCGGCGTCGCGGACGTCGGCCGGGAGGTAGACGCGGTGGCCGGTGGCACGATCGCGGGAGGGGGTGAGGACGTCGGCGGTCTCCCAGGTCCGCAGGGTCGCGGGGGTGACGCCGAGCCGGTGCGCGAGGTCGCCGATGGTGAGCGGGCCGGACGGTGTCGGTCGGTCCGGTGCGGTGGAGCGTGGAGCCGGGTGTGTGGTGATCGGTGCGGCGGTGAGGTGGCCGACGGCCTCCCGGACGGTGGCCAAGGTCTCCCGGTCGCGCAGCAGTTGGGCGTGGCCGCGGTCGAGGGCGGTCAGGGCCTCGTCGATGCGGTCCGCGTGGACGGCGGTCATGACCGGGCCGGCGGTCGGGTGTCCGTACGCCGTGACGAGGGCGAGGAAGGCGCGCAGGGCGGCCGCGTGCAGCTCGGTGTAGATCCGGTAGCCGGTGGGGGTGCGGGCGGCGGGCGGGAGGCAGCCGTCGCGCTCGTAGTTGCGGACGGCCTGGGTCGAGATGCCGTGCTCGCGGGCGAGGTCGGAGGGGCGCATGGTCGTCTTCCGTTCGGGCCCGTTTGAGACTTCGCGCGGCCGTGCTGCGGGTAATCGGCGGGCTGCTTCAGACAAAGTCTCAACCGATCTTTCAAGGATACGCTTGAGGTCCATGAGTCAGGACATTCACGACTTCGTCACCCCGTCGTGCGAGCTGCTGGGGCTCGGTGAGCCCACGCACCAGGAGCCGGCCTTCGGGTGGGTCCGCAACGAACTGTTCGCCCGGCTGGTCGACCGGGGTTTCCGGTCGATCGCCCTGGAAACCGACCGCGTGGCCGCGCTCGCCGTGGACGACTACGTCCGGGCGGGCACGGGCACCCTGGAGGCGGTGCTGCGCGAGGGCTTCTCGCACGGCTTCGGGGAGCACGACGCCAATCGCGAACTCGTCGCCTGGATGAGCGAGTTCAACCGGAACCGGCCGCCCGGTGAGCGGCTGTCCTTCCATGGCTTCGACGCCCCGACCGAGAACTACAGCGCCCCCAGCCCGCGCCGCTACCTCGAGTACGCCCGCGACTACCTGCGACCCGACACTCACACCGACACCGACACCGACACCGACACCGACACCGACACCGACACCGACACCGGCATCGACATCGCCGGCCCGGCCGGCGAGGACGAGCGCTGGAGCCGGGCCGAGGCGGTGCTGGACCCAGCGCAGTCGCCCGGTGCCGACGCCGAGGCCGGGAGGCTGCGGTGCATCGCCGACGACCTGCTCGTCCGGCTCCACGCGCGGGCACCCGAGTCGATCGCGGCGACCTCCCGGGAGGAGTGGTTCCGGGCCCGGACGTGGCTGACCGCGGGCATCGGGCTGCTGCGCTACCACGCGCAGTCGGCGGTCCGAGGCCTCAGCCCGAGCGACCGGTTGAGCGGCTTGATCGGCCTGCGGGACGCACTCATGGCGCAGAACCTCCTCGACATCCGCGAGCTCGAGGCGCGGCGCGGGCCGACGTTGGTCTTCTCGCACAACCAGCACCTGCAGCGGAACCCGAGCGCCTGGGCACTGGGGGAGCTGGACTGCGGGTGGAACAGTGCCGGTCGCATCGTCGGCGCGCTGCTGGGCGAGCGGTACGCCTTCATCGCCGGGAGCCTGGGGCGCAGCGAGACGATCGGGCTGGGCGAACCGGCGCCGGACACGTACGAGGCGGCCCTGCAACGCCCCGGCACCGCCTGGGAGTTGAGGAAGGCGGAGTTGCCGGCCGCAGGTCGTACGCGCACCGACACCACGCCGCAGCAGGGCTACTTCCCGCTCGACCGGGAGGTCCTGGACGGCGCGGCCGCGCTCCTGCACATCGCTGACGGCGCGGCGGCAGCGGCGGCGTCGGCGGGACCGGAAGCCCGACCGGAAGCCCGACCTCAAGCCTGACGGGCGGCGGCCGGGCCCGGGTAGGCCGTCCGCAGGTGGGACAGCAGGGCGGCGGTCGCCGGCTCGGCCGGCCGCTCGCCCGGCCAGGCCAGGGCGATCCGCACCAGCGGAACGGGGTCGACCAGCGGGCGGACCCGCAGTCCGGCGACGGCACCCGGGTGCGGCAGGACGGCGACGCCCAGTCCGTGCGCGGCGAGCTCGGCCAGCTGGGGCGGTGCGGCGGCCTCGACGCCGACCGCCGCGCTCGCCCCGGCCGTGGCCAGGGCGCGCTCCAGCGCGGTGCGCATGCCGGTGCCGGGCGGGGTGCTCACCAGCGCGTGCCCGGCCAGGGCGGCGACCGGGAGCGCGGAGACCGGGTGGAGCGCGCCGTCCCGGGCGTCGCCGCGGGCGTCGTCCCGGTCGGCAGCCTCCGTGGTGCCGACCGGGGCGGCCGGGGAGAGCGGGGAGACCGGGGCGGCCGCGAGTGGGTGGTGCTCGGGGCAGGCCGCGACCAGCGGGACCTCCAGCACGGTGTGCAGGGCGAGCCCGGCCAGGGTGGTCCAGCCGTCGTCGCTCTCGCGGCCGCTCGCGGCGGTGGGCAGGCCGATCACGGCGAGGTCCAGCCGTCCGTCGCGCAGGGCGGCGAGCATCCCCGCGGTGGTGTCCTCGGCCAGCGAGAAGTCGATGCCGGGGTGCTCCTGGCGGAACGCGGCGAGCGTGGTGGCCAGCCCCGGGAAGGTGCCCAGCTCGGACGGCGGGGTCAGCGCCGCCCCGGCGACCATGCCCAGGCGCACGTGACCGCGCCGCAGCCCGCCGAACTCCTGCGCCGTCCGCCGGGCCGCCGCGGCGGAGGCGAGCGCCGCCCGGGCGTGCGGCAGCACCGCCTCACCGGCTGGGGTGAGGCGCACGGTGCGGCCCGAGCGGTCGAGCAGCCGGTGGCCCAGCTCGCGCTCCAGCTGCCGGATCTGGGAGCTGACGCCGGGCTGGGTCAGGTGCAGCAGCTGCGCGGCCCGGGTGAAGCTGCCGTGCTGGGCGACGGTGACGAAGTACTGGAGCTGCCGCAGTTCCATAACTGCTGATCATAGGCGGCAGAACTTCCTGCTCTTGGACAGGTGTACGGTTCCAGCCGCAGGCTGAACGCATGGAAACCGTGCCGCAGAACCAGGACACCGGGCAGCTCCAGTGGCTCCGCGAGCAGATCGCGGCCGAGCGCCGCGAACTCGCCGAGGTGTTCGCCGCCTTCACCGGAGAGCAGTGGAACGCGCCGTCACTGTGCGGGGGCTGGCGGGTCCGCGAGGTCGCCGCACACATGAGCACCGGCTTCCGGCACTCCACGGCGCGTACGGTCCTCGAGCTCGCCCGTTCCGGCGGCAACATCCACCGCATGGCCGACCGGATCGCCCGCCGCGACGCCGCCGCGCTGACGGAACGCGAACTCGTCGCCGCCATGGCCGACCACGCCGGCCATCCCTGGCGCCCGCCCGTCGGCGGCCGGATCGCGGCCCTCGCGCACGACGCCGTCCACGGCCTCGACATCACCGTCGCGCTCGGCCTGCCGCCCCGGCTGCCGGTGGCGCGCACGACAGCTCTGCTGTCCGGGGTCTCCCCCCGCACCCTGCGGTTCTTCGGGGCGCGGGTGGACGGGGTCCGGCTGGAGGCGACGGACACCGACTGGTCGTACGGGCGGGGCCCGCTCACCGTCGAGGGGCGCGCGGAGCACCTGCTGCTGGTGGCCTACGGGCGCCGGGTGCCGGAGGGGCTGCTGGCGGGGCGGGGCGCGGGGCGGTTCGCCCGGGGCGGGTGAGTTTGAGCGCGCGGCGGCCGTCCTGCGAGGTGCGGGAGGCCGTGCCTACGATCGGAAGAAGCCCTTCCGGATGGTGGCGAGACGGAAGCCAGGTCGCCGATGCCCCCGAGGTCCGTCGAGAGGTCCGAGCAGTGGCCGCCGTACGTGCGGGTCGCGCCGTGGTTGTTGATCGTCGGCGGGCTGGTGTGGAACTCGCTGGATCCGAAGGACTACTGGGGTGATCCGCTGCTGGCGGCGGCCGCCGTACTGGCGGGCGCACTGCTGTCGCTGCGGGACACCGTGGCGGTCGGGGTGGCCAACGTGGCCGGGATCCTGGTGCTGTCCACCCAGGACGCGTCGATCGGGACGGGGGACGGCTACCTGGAGCTGGCGAACACGGCCTTCGCCGCGCTGCTCGGGGTCGGGGTGAACCGCGTGGTGGCCCGGCACGGGCGGCGGCTGGAGCGGGTGCGGTCGGTCGCGGAGGCGGCGCAGCGGGCGGTGCTGCCGGAGCCGCCGGGGCGGGTGGGTGCACTGTCGGTCGCGGCCTGTTACCGGGCCGCCCACGACGAGGCGCTGATCGGCGGGGACGCGTACGCGCTGCAGGTCACTCCGTACGGCGTGCGCGCGCTGATCGCGGACGTGCGGGGCAAGGGGCTGCACGCGGTGGGGGCGGTCTCGGTGCTGCTGGGCGCCTTCCGGGAGGAGTCGCACCGGGTGCCGGACCTGGCGGCGCTCGCGGACGCGCTGGAGGAATCGCTGCTCCGGGAGGCCGACCAGCTGAGCGAGGAGCTGCGGCTGGAGGGGTTCATCACGGCGCTGCTGGTGGAGTTCCCGCCGGGGGAGGGGGCGGTGCGCCTCCTGGACTGCGGGCACCCCGGCCCGTACCTGCTGAGCCCCGGCCCGCGGGTGCCGGGCTCCGGACCGTACGTGCCGGGCTCCGGACCGTACGTGCCGGGCTCCGGACCGTACGTGCCGGGCTCGGGACCGTACCCGCGGAGCGGTGAGCCGGAGGTGCGGCGGTTGGACGCGGCCGACCCGGGGCTGCCGCTCGGGATGGGCGTGCTGGGGATCGCGCGGCCCGCGCCGGAGAGCCGGCCGTTCCCGCCCGGGTACACGCTGCTGCTGGTGACCGACGGGGTGACCGAGGCCCGGGGTGAGGCGGGGGAGTTCTACGACCCGGTGCTCGGGCTCGCCCCGCTGGGACCGTTCGCCGGGCCGGAGGAGGTGCTGGACGCGCTGGTGGCCGATGTGGAGCGGTGGGTCGGCGGGCCGCGGGACGACGATATGGCGGTGCTCGCGATCACCCGCCGGGCGGCTGAGGCGGATGAGAGACGAATCCCGGCTTAGTTCGACGGCCACCGTCGGTCACGCCGATATCACGATGAGGTGACGGTGCGGTAGCAGTCCACGGGATCCGGCCAAATTGCGCAGCGCCGTCCGGTGGCCGGAAAGAATACGTCCGGATACCGGACGGCGAAATGGACCGGGGTCTCCGCCGCTGTCGCAGGCGCCCCTCGGGCCGTGCCGCCTAGGCCGACCGGCGGTTCGGGCGGCGCGGTCGGTCCATAACCGGCCGTAAGAAAGGCGCAAGGGGTGGCCGGGGGAGTGGCGGGATCATGCCGACCTTCGGTTCGTCCGGAAACGGACGCGGTGCTTGCCCTGAATCGAAGGGCTGACCGAAAGTCGAACCGATGAATGAGAAGCCTCACCCCCGCCAGGCCCGTCTGCTCGGCCACCGCGACTTCCGGCTCCTGCTGACCGGAGCCGCGGCAGCCCAGACGGGCAGTCAGGTCACCCTGGTCGCACTGCCCCTGGTGGCGGTGGTGGTGCTGGACGCCACTCCGTTCGAGGTGGGTCTGCTGACCGCCGCCGAGACCGCGGCCTTCCTGCTGGTCGGTCTGCCGGCCGGCGCCTGGCTGGACCGGATGCGCAAACTGCCGGTGCTGATCCGCGCGGACATCGTGCGCTGCCTGGCCGTGGGGTCGATCCCGCCCGCGGCGGCGCTCGGGGTGCTGACCATGCCGCAGCTCTACCTGGTGGCGCTGGTCACCGGGGTGGCGACGGTGTTCTTCGACGTCGCCCACCAGTCCTTCCTGCCCGCCGTCCTGCCGCGCGAGCAACTGGTCGGCGGAAACGGGGCGTTGGAGACGGTCCGCTCCTCGGCGCAGATCGCCGGGCCCGGGCTCGGCGGCGGACTGGTCCAGTTGCTCGGCGCGCCGCTCGCCATCGTCGCCGACGCCTGCGGCTACCTGGCGTCCGCGCTGCTGCTCGCCCGGATCCGGGTCGAGGAGCCGCGGCCGGAGCCGGAGCCCGGGCGTTCGCTGCGCGCCGAGGTGGGGGAGGGCGTCCGGTTCGTGCTCGGGCACCCGCTGCTGCGGGCGATCGCGACCGCCACCGCCGTGTCCAACCTGTTCGCCGCCGTCCTGATGGCCGTGCAGACGGTCTTCTGGGTGCGGGTGCTCGACCTGCCGCCGGGAGCGATCGGCGTGCTGCTGTCGACCTCCGCCATCGGTGGGCTGGCAGGTGCGCTGTGCGCCGGGTACCTGGCGCGCCGGGTCGGACAGGCTCGGCTGATCTGGCTGTCCACGGTGGTGACGGCGCCGTTCGCGGTGCTGTGGCCGCTGTCCGGCGGCGACGCGGGCGTGGTGCTGTTCGGCCTCGCCTCCGGGGTGGTGCTGTTCGGCGCGGTCGTCTACAACGTCGCCCAGGTCAGCTTCCGACAGAGCGTCTGCCCGCCCGAACTGCTCGGCCGGATGAACGCCACCATGCGCTTCCTGGTGTGGGGCACGATGCCGATCGGCGCGCTGGGCGGCGGGATCGTCGCCGACGCCGCCGGGCCGCGCACCGCGCTCTGGCTCTGCGCGATCGGGTTCCTGCTCGTGCCGGTGCCGCTGCTGCTGTCGCCGCTGCGACGGATGCGTGAGCTGCCGAGCGGCGCCGCGCCGGCTACGGCAGCAGCGCCCGCCACCGGAGAGCCCGCCGCCGACGAGGAGCCTGCCACCGCCGAGGAGCCCGCCACCGCGGAGGAGCCCGCCGCCGAGACGGCGGCCGCGAGCACCACCACCCGCTGACCGACCCCAGACCTGCCGAGCCGCGACCGGAAACCGGAGACCGTTCCCGTGCACGCCAGCATCACCGCCGCCTACCTCGCCCGGTACCGCTCCGCCGCCGCCGACTCCCCGGTGGAGCTGCTCCCGCTGACCGGCGCCCAGCGGCGCTTCCTGATCACCCGCCGACTCGCGCCCCAGAGCCGCTCCGACGTCGTCCCGCTGGTCTTCGCCTACCCGCGCGGCACCCTCGACCGGGACCGGCTGGCCCGCTCCGCCGCCGCGGTCGCCGCCCGCCACCCGGCGCTGTGCGGTGGCTTCGCCACCTTGCGTGGCACGCCCGTCCTGCGGGTCGGCGGCCCCTCCGTCGAGACCACCCGGATCGCCGTCGCCCCCGGCGGGACGGCCCGCGAGGCACTGCGCGGAGCCCTGCTGGACTGGCCCCTCGACGGGCCTGCGCTGCGCCTGCTGATCGCCCAGGACCCGGACGGCGAGGAGGAACTGCTCGCCGTCGCGCTGGACCACGCGGCCTGCGACGAGCAGTCCATCGGCGTGCTGATCGCCGAACTGAGCCAGGTGTACGAGTCGGACGACACGCACGAGACGGACGACAGGCACGAGACGGACGAACCGTCGGCCGCCGGGCCCGGTCCGCAGGCGCTGGCCGACTACCGGCAGGCCGTGGAACTCCAGCTGGCCGCCGAGGACGCCGCCGGCGGGCCCGCCGCACAGGCCCACTGGGGACGCCGGCTCGGCGGCCTCAGCGGGGCGGGCGGCGGCGCGGCCACCGCCACCGGGATGCTCACCGAGCGGCTGCCCGCCGCCGAGGGTGCCGCCCGCAGCGCCGTCTTCCCCGCCCTGCTGGACGCCGTCGGGGTCGCCGCGCACCGGCTGCACCGGGCGCCGGGGTCCCTCCGGCCGGAGGCTGGGGGAGGTCCGCTCGCGCTCGGCTACCCGTGGGGCGGCCGGCCGCCCGGTGCGCCCACCGCACTCGGCTGCTTCCTCAACACCCTGGTGCACCCCGCCACTTCGGAGGCCACGAGCGACCTGGACGCACTCGCCGACGCATGGTGGGACGACCTGGACCACGCCGACACCCCGTTCGACGAGGTGATCCGCGCCGCCCGCACCGCCGGCGCTCCGTGGTCGGGCGCCCTGGACGCCATGCTCACCCTGGAGGACCTGCACCGCCGCCCACCGCTCGTGCTCGGCGGCACGCCCGGCAGAGAGACCCACCTCGCCGGACGGCCGCTCGCGGCCCCGCTCGCCGTCTCCGCCTCGCACGGCGACGACCTGCTGGTCCGGCTGGCCTGGGACAGCGACCGCTTCCCCGAGGCCGACGCCCACGCCGCCTTCGGCGACCTGCTCGCCGTGCTACGGCACCACCTGCACGCCCGGGCGGGGCTGGACGCCCACGCCTGAGCATCCGTGCCCGCACCTCGTCACCTGAACAGGACCGTCTCACAGGGGACGTGATCCTTCCTGTGTCCGCGCCCGCGCCCCAGCCCGCGGCCTGAACTCCCGCGCCGGATCCGCCTCACCGCGATCCACCGCGATCCACCGTGATCCACCGCGCCTGGACGCACGCGCCGCCCGAACGGACGCGCCGCACAGGCGCCCCGGAACCCGGATCCCGAGCCGCGCCCTCACTTCGGCGCGGCCCGGTCCACCGGCCGGAGCGGGACCACCCCGCACCCGCTGCCGGCCACCGCAGCGCCGACAAGCCCACCACACAAGGGAACCGCCCAATGTTCGCACTCTCTCCGTCGCAGGAGATCGTCTGGCTGCACGAGCAGATGCTGCCGGGTAGCCGCGCCTACAACTTCACCGCCGTCCTCGACCTGTGGGGCGCCCTGGACCGGGACGCGTTGCACGCCGGTCTCGCCGCCGTCCTGGACCACCACCCGGGCCTGCGGCTGGAGTTGGTGCCCCGGTCGGAGGGACTGCCCGGCCAGCGGGTCGCCGAGGGATGCCAACCGGAGCTGCGCTACAGCGACTTCGGGTCCGAGGAAGACCCGGAGGCCGCCTTCCGGCGGCTGCTCGCCGCCGAGGCCGAGGAGCCGGTGGACACCGAGCGGGCGCCGCTGCTGCGCTGGCACCTGGTCCGGCTCGCCGAGGGCCACCACCGGCTGATCCACGTCGAGCACCACCTCGTCCACGACGGCCACTCCTTCGCGATCCTGCTGCGCGACCTGTTCACCGTCTACCGCGCCAGGGTCCTCGGCGAGCCGTACGACCTGCCCGCCGCCCCCTCGTACGAGGAGCACGCGCGCGCCGCCGCCGACATCGCCCGCGACCGCGCACTCGACTTCTGGACCAGGGAGTTGGCCGACGCCCCGCGCGAGGTCACGCTGCCCGGGCTGGCCCGGCCGGGCACCGAGCGCCGCCACCGCGGCGGGCAGCTGCGCCAGGCGATCGGCGCCGACCTCGCCGAGCGGCTGCGCGAGCGCAGCAAGGCCGACGGCCACACCCCGTTCAGCACCCTGCTCGCCCTGTTCGCCGAGATGCTGCGCCGGCACAGCGGGCACCGCGAACTCGTGGTCGGTACCGCCGTCGGCAACCGCCCGGAGGGCTTCGAGGGCACCGTCGGCATGTTCGTGAACACCGTGCCGCTGCGCCTGCGGCTCGACCCCGCCGCCCCCGGCACCGAGGCCGTGGACGAGGTCACCGACGTCCTGATGCGCGCGCTGCCGTACCAGGACCTGCCGGTGCAGGAGCTGACCCGCCGGCTCGGTCTGCACACCAGCGGCGCCGACAACCCGCTGTTCAACGTGATGTTCAGCGCGCACGACGCGGCGCTGCCGGACGTCCAGGCGCCCGGGTTGGAGGTCTCGCTGTACGAGGGCTTCAACACCGGCACCACCCGCTTCGACCTCGACCTGGTGCTGCTGCCCGATGACCGCCGGGTGGTCGGCGAGAAGCACGGCGCCGCCGGGATGACGCTGGTCTGGGACTACGACGCGGACCTGTTCCGCGAGTCCGAGGCCGTGCTGCTGTCCGAGCGGCTGCTGGAGCTGCTGCGCTGCTACCTGGACCGCCCGCAGGCACCGATCGCCGAACTGGCCCCCGCGCCCGAGGCCGACTCGGATTCCCCTGGGCCGGTCGTCGACATGCCCGCCGAGGCGCCGGAGTTGCTCGACTCGGCCGCCACCCACGACCCGACCGCGCTCGCCCTGCTGGCGGGCACCGAGCGGATCAGCTACGGCGAACTCGACCGCCGAGTCACCGAGTTGGTCGAGCGGCTGCGCGCCGCCGGGGTCGCGCCCGGCCAGCCGGTGGCCACCGTGCTGCCGCGCGGCGCGGACAGCGTGGTCGCCCTGCTCGCCTGCCTGCGCCACGGCGCCGTCTACGCGCCGCTGTCCACCGAGGACCCGGCCGCCCGGCTCGGCCTGCTGCTGGAGCGGCTGAGCCCGGCGCTGGTCCTGGCCACCCGGCAGAGCGCCCTCGCGCTGCCCGTCGAGGGCGTCACCCCGGCGCTGCTGGACGGTCCGGCCTTCCCGAAGGCCGAGCCCGCCGCCGTCCTGGAGGGCGCCGCGTACCTGATCCACACCTCCGGCTCCACCGGCGTGCCCAAGCCCGTCCGGGTCGGCCGCGCGGCGCTCGCCTGGTACGTCGCCGCGATCGCCGCCCGCTACGAACTCACCTCCGCCGATCGGGTGTTGCTGTTCGCCCGGCCGTCCTTCGACGTCGCCCTGGAGGAGGTGCTGCCCGCCCTCGCCGTCGGCGCCGCGCTGGTCGTGCCGCAGCGCGAGGTGCCCACCGGGCCCGAGCTGGTCGCCGTCCTGGCCGCCCGCGGCGTCACCGTCGCCAACCTGCCGACCAGCTACCTGCTCGCCGTCCGCGAGGACCTGCGCGAGGCACTGCGCGACGGCCGCTGGACGCCGCGGCTGCTCGTGCTCGGCGGCGAGCGCCTGCCCGCCCGGGCCCTCGCCGACCTGACCGAGGCCACCACCGTCCTGAACGCCTACGGCGTCACCGAGGCGACCGTCACTTCCACCGTGTACCGGGTGACCGCCGCCGACGTCGCCGCGGACGGCGAGATCCCGCTCGGCACCGAGCTGGACGGCGCCCGGATGCACGTCCTGGACGACACGCTGCGCCCGCTCCCGGCCGGCTGTGTCGGCGAACTCGTCGTCGGCGGAACGATGGTGGCCGACGGCTACCTCGGACTGCCCGAGCCGACCGCCGCCCGCTTCGTCACCGTCCCCGCGCTCGACGGCGCCCGCGTCTACCGCACCGGCGACCGCGGTTACCGCGACCTGGACGGCCGGCTGTGCTTCCTCGGCCGCGCCGACAACCAGGTCAAGCTGCGCGGCCACCGGATCGAGCTGGAGGAGATCGAGGCCGCGGCCTCCGCCGAACTCGGCGGCCGATCCTGCGCGGTGCTGCTGCACACCGACCCGCGGACCGGCCCCCGCCTGGTCGGCTTCCTGGAGGGTGCCGACCGCCCGGACCAGGCCGCCCTGCACGACGCGCTCGCCCGCCGGCTGCCCGGTGGACTCGTCCCGGCGAGCTGGACCGCCGTCGCCGCGATGCCGACCCTGCCCGGCGGCAAGCCCGACCGCGCCGCCCTGGCTCGACTGGCCGACGAGGCCACCGAGGCCGCCGCGTCCGCCGCCGAGGAGCCGAGCGCGCCGAGCGCCTTCGCCGACCCCGGCCAGGAGCTGATCGCCGCCGCCTGGCGCGAGGTGCTCGGCCACGACCGCTTCACTGCGGACTCGCACTTCTTCGAGGTCGGCGGCCACTCGCTGCTCGCCGCCCAGCTCGCCGCCTACCTGGAACCGCACCTCGGCAGCCGCCCGCCGCTGCGCACCCTGTTCCGCCACGCCGTGCTGGCCGACCAGGCCCGCGCCCTCGTCGGCCAGAAGTGAAGGGCAGAGCCGAAATGACCGCCCCCTCCGCCGTCCTGGAAGACGGCCACCGCGAACTCGTCGAGGCCTTCGAGAGCTTCATCCGCCGCGAACTCGTGCCACTGGCGGCGGAGTTGCCCGAGACCGCCGACCAGGTGCCGGGCGACCTGCGCACCTACGTCCGCAAGCGCTCCGCCGCACTCGGCTTCTACGCCGGCGACTACCCCGAGGAGCTCGGCGGCTCCGACATGCCCTTCACCGCCGTCGTCCTGCTGCACCACGCCGCCGGGCGCAGCGGCTGCGTCCTCGCGCCGTACGCGCTGGCCGGCTCCGACGGCCCCAGCCCGCTGCTGCGCAACGGCACCCCCGAGCAGGTGGAGCGCCACCTCGTCCCGCTGGTGCGCGGCGAGCAGACCCGCTGCCTCGCGCTCACCGAACCGCACGCCGGCTCCGACGCCTTCCGCCTCACCACCACCGCCGTGCTCGAGGGCGAGCGGTGGGTGCTGAACGGGCGCAAGACCTTCGTCAGCAACGCCGAGCACGCCGGGATCGCACTGGTCGTCGCCGCCACCGACCTCGGCGACGGCGCCGGGCCCACCGGCGGGGCCACCGCCTTCGTGGTGCCGATGGACCAGCCCGGGCTGCGGATCGGCCAGCGCTACGAGGGGATGTCCGGCGAGCCGCTGTTCGAGCTGCTGCTGGACCGGGTCACCGTCGGACCGGAGGCCGTGATCGGCGGCGAGGAGGGCGTCGGCGCGGCCACCGCCCTCGCCATCGACAGCCTCTCCCGCGGCCGTCTGGTGGTCGCCGCGATGTGCAACGGCATCGCCGAGTACGCGCTGCGCATCGGCGTCGAGTACGCCAAGGACCGGCGCGCCTTCGGCCGGGTGATCGGCGAGTACCAGCACGTCCAGGAGCACCTGGTCGCCACCCGGGCCGAGGTCGAGGCCTCCAAGCTGCTCACCCTCGCCTGCGCCCGACTGGTCGACGAGGGCACCGAATCGCCCGAGAACGCCGCGCTCGCCAAGCTCACCGCCTCCGAGACCGCCGTCCGCGCGGTGGACCGCTCGCTCCAGGTGCACGGCGCCACCGGCTGGGTGCGCGGCCACCCGCTGGAGTTCCTGTACCGCTACGTGCGGATGACCACGATCATCGAGGGGACCTCCGAAGTCCAGAAGGTGATCATCGCCCGTTCCATGGGCCTGAACTGACGATCCGTCACGATACTTTGGAGACCACGATGGAATCCCCCGACACGGACACCACGAGTGCGGGTATCCCGAGCATCGGGTACGGCCGTCCGCACCAGGACGACGCGGTCCTCGACCTGTTCACCACCTGGGTGCGCCGCACCCCCGACGCCCCCGCCCTGATCGACGGCGAGCGCACCTACAGCTACGCCGAGCTCGACCGCCTCGCCGACAGAACCGCCGCGGCGCTGCGGGGCAAGGTCGGCTCGGGCGACCTGCTCGGCGTCTGCCTCGGCCACTCGGTGTCGCTGGTGGCCGTCACCCTGGCCGCCGCCAAGCTCGGCGCCGTCCACCTGCCGATCGGCCCGCGCCCCGGCGAGCGCCGGCTGCGGGCCGTCGCCGAGCAGCTGCGCCCGGCCTGCCTGGTCGGCGAGCCGGCCCTGCTGCCGCCCGGCGGCGAGCAGCTGCCGCTGGACCTGCCCACCGAGGGCGTGGTGGCCGCCCTGACCCCCGGCGGTCAGGTGCCCGTCCCGGTCGGCACCCACTACGCGGTGCTCACCTCCGGTTCCACCGGCACCCCGAAGGCCGTCGCCGTCACCGAGCCCGCGCTCGGCGCGCTGCTGCACTGGTACCGCGAGCTGACCGGCCTCGGCCCCGGCGAGCGGCACAGCCTGCTGATCGGCGTCGCCTTCGACCCGCACGTGATGGAGCTCTGGGCCGGCCTCACCTCCGGCGGCACCCTGGTCGTCGCCCCCGAGGCGGTCCGCTGGGACCCGAGCGCGCTCACCGACTGGTGGCGCGAGGCCGGCATCACCGTGAGCGTGCTGCCCACCCCGCTGGCCGAGCCCGTCCTCGCCCGTCCCTGGCCCGCCGGGCTCGCGCTGCGCCACCTCATCGTCGGCGGCGACCGGCTGCGCCGCGCCCCCGGGCCCGAGGTCACCGCGACCGTCCACAACGCCTACGGCCCCGCCGAGGCCACCGTCACCACCACCGTTCACACCATGGCGCCCGGCGGCGACCACGGCGCCGGTGCCCCGCCGATCGGGCTGCCGATCGCGGGCGCGGTCGTCCTGGTCACCGACGAGGACGGCCGGCCGGTGCCGCGCGGTGTGGCCGGCGAGCTGCGGATCGGCGGTCGTGGACTGGCCGCCGGCTACCTCGACCCCGAGCTGACCGCCCGCCGCTTCGTCGGCGCGCCCGAGGGCGTGGACGGCACCGACCGGGTCTACCGCACCGGCGACCGGGTGGTCATGCGCCCCGACGGGGCGCTGGAGTTCCAGGGCCGCCTGGACGACCAGGTCAAGGTCAGCGGCGTGCGGATCGAGCCCGCCGAGGTCGAGGCGGCGTTCGAGCGCGACCCGCAGGTGCGCCGGGCGGTGGTCGCCGCCGAGCAGGCCCCGGCCGGCGGCGTCCGGCTGCTCGCCTTCGTCCAGCTCGAGGAGGGCGCGCACACGACGGACGCCGACCCGGCGCGGCTGCTCGACGCCGTCCGGCCCTGGCTGCCCGAGCAGGCCGTACCCGCAGCCGTCCGGCTGGTGGACCGCTTCCCGCTGGACGCCAACGGCAAGGTGGACCGCCAGGCCCTGCTGGCCGCCGTGCCGGCGGAGCCCGCGGGGGAGGAGGGGGATACTCCCGTCGAGCGCACCGTGCTGAAGCTCTGCCGTGAGCTGATCGGCCGCGCCGACCTCGGCCCGGCCGACAACTTCCTGGCCTCGGGCGGCAATTCGCTCGCCGCCGCACGACTGCTGGAGGCCCTGGAGAGCGAGTACGGGATCCGGCTGCGCGCGCCCCTGGTGCTGCGCCAGCCGGACCTGCGGGCCGTCGCCCGGCTGGTCGAGGAACGGGTGGCCGCCCTGACTGCGACCGCCTGACCGCGGCCGCCTGGCCGTCCCGCCCCTTCTCGGCCTCCCGCACCTTCCTCAGCCTCCTCCGTCTTCTCCGTCTCCTCAGCAGGGCGCCCCGAACCCGTACCGCCGGGGCGCCCGGAAGGGATTCCCATGCACTCCGCGACCCTGCCCGCGCTGATCGCCCGGCAGGCCGAACGGCAGCCCGACGCGCTCGCCGTGACCGATGGCACCACCGTCCTCACCTACCGCGAACTCGTCGACGCCGCAGGCCGATTGGCCGCCGTGCTGGCCGCCCGGGGCATCGGCCCCGGCAGCGCCGTCGGCCTGCTCTGCGCCCGCTCCACCCGCCTGGTCGTCGCCCAGCTCGCCATCTGGCGCGCCGGCGGCCACGTCCTCCCGCTGGACCCGGCCTACCCGCGTCCGCGCATCGCCGAGATGACCGCCGACGCCGGGGCCGGGCTCGTCCTCGGCGACAAGGCGCTGCTCGCCGAGACCGGACTGGCCGAGGAACACACCCTCGTCCTGACCGAGCACGGCACCGACGCCGACGGCACGGTGGCTCCCGACGCCTCCGACCCGACCGCACCCGCCCTGGTCTTCTACACCTCCGGCTCCACCGGGCGGGCCAAGGGCGTGCTCGTCCCGCACAGTGCCGTCGCCGACCTGGTCACCGCCCCGGACGCCATCGCGCTCGGCCCGCGCGACCGGGTGCTGTTCCACTCCGCCGTCACCTTCGACGCCTCCACCTTCGAGCTGTGGGCCCCGCTGGCCCGCGGCGCCGCCGTCGCCGTCTCCCCGGCCGACCGGCCCACCGCCGAGGAACTCGGCCGCGACGTCGAACGGTTCGGCGTCACCACCCTGATGCTCACCAGCGCGCTCTTCCACCACCTGGCCGCCCGCCAGTCGCGGATCTTCGGGGTGCTGCGCACCCTGGCGGTCGGCGGCGAGGTGCTCTCGCCCGAGCACGCCGGCGCGGTGTTGCGCGCCTTCCCCTGGCTCGAACTGGTCAACGTGTACGGGCCGACCGAGGCGACCACCTTCACCACCCTGCACCGGGTCACCCCGGCGGACTGCGCCGGCCCCGTCCCGATCGGACGGCCCTTCGGCGGCGCCCGCGCCCTGGTGCTGGACGAGCAGCTGGCTCCCGTACGGCCCGGCACGGTCGGCGAACTGTGGATCGCCGGCGACCGCCTCGCCCTCGGCTACCTCAACCGGCCCGAGCTGACCGCCGAGCGCTTCCGCGAGCTACCGGACCTCGGACGGGCCTACCGCAGCGGCGACCTGGTGCGCCAACTGCCGGACGGCACTCTGGAGTTCCACGGCCGGACGGACGAGCAGGTCAAGGTGCGCGGCTTCCGGATCGAACCGGGCGAGGTCGAGCACGCGCTGCTGCAGCTCCCCGAGGTCGCCGAGGCCGCGGTGGTGGTCCGACGGGCCGGTCAGGACGACGCGGCCCTCACCGCCTGCCTCGTGCTCGCCGAGGGCGCCGGACAGGCCACCGACACGCTGCGCACCCGGCTCGCCGAGCGGCTGCCCGCCCACCTGGTGCCCACCGCCTGGACCGTGCTCGACGCGCTGCCGCTGACCGGCTCCGGCAAGGTGGACCGGCGGGCGCTGGCCGCCGACGACGTGCTCCGGCAGCCCTCGGCCGAGGGCGGCGCGCTCACCCCGATCCAGCAGGTCGTCGCCGAGGCCTGGAGCCGCGCCCTGGAGCGCCCGATCACCGACCCGGCGGCCGACTTCCTCGCCGAGGGCGGGCACTCGCTGCTCGCCATGTGGGTCGTCGACGACCTGCGCGAGGACCTCGGGGTCGAGCTCTCGCTCGCCGACTTCCTCGGCCACCCGACCGTCGCCAGGCAGGCGGAGCTGCTCGAACGGGCGCTGCTGGCCGCCGACGGACCGGACCACTCCGGCGACTCCGGCGACTCCGACGGTTCGGACGAGACCCAGGGAGAAGCCCGATGACCGCCGTGGACCAGGCCGACCTGCTGCGCCGCGCCCGCAACCGCCGCAGCGCCGCCGCTCCCGCACCCCGGCGCCCCGGCGTGCCCGACGGCCCGGCCCCGCTCTCGCACGCCCAGCAGCGGATGTGGCTGATGGACCACCTCGGCCAGGGCGGCGCCCTCTACAACGTCCCGATCGCCACCCGGCTGCGCGGCCCGCTCGACCGGGTCGCCCTCGCCGCCGCGATGACCGGCCTCACCGAGCGGCACGCCGTCCTGCGCACCCGCTACCCGCGCCGGGCCGGACAGCCCTACCAGCAGATCGACCCGCCGGCCCCGGTGTCGCTGCCGGTCGTGGACGCCACGACGGAGGCGGCAGCCGCGGAACAGCTCGCCGCGGAGGCCGTCCGCCCGTTCGACCTCGCCACCGGACCGGTGCTGCGCGCCCTGCTCCTGCGGCACGGACCGCAGGACCACACACTCGTCCTGACGATCCATCACATCGCCGTCGACGGAGGCTCGCTGCCCGTCCTGGCCGACGACCTGGCCGCCCTCTACGCCGCCGCGCGCGACGGCGTGGCGCCCCAACTCCCGCCGCCCGGACCGTCGTACGCCGAGTACGCCCGGCAGGAGCGCGCCCGGGACGCCGAACTCACCGCCGCCGCCGACACCCTCGCCGCCCGGCTGGCCGGAGCCCGCCCGCCGGCCCTGCTGCGGCCCGTCCCGCCCGGCGTCCGGGAGCGCCGGGCCGTGCTGCACGCCGCTCCGCTGGCGCCGGCCGTCGTGGACGGCCTGCGCAGCCTCGGCGCCCGGCACGGCGCCACGCTGTTCACCGTCGTCCTGGCCGCCGCGTTCGCCACGCTGCGCACGGCCTCCGGACAGGGCGACCTCGTTCTCGGCTGCGCCAGCGGTCACCGGGCCCGACCCGAGCTGCGGCGCACCGTCGGCCTCGCGGTCAACACCCTTGCGGTGCGGGTCGATCCGGCCGGCGACCGGTCGTTCGCGGAGCTGCTGGCGGCGGTACGCGGCGAACTGCTCGCCGCCCAGCAGCACCACGACGTGCCGTTCGACCTCGTGGTCGAGCGGCTCGGCGCGGCGGCCCGCAACGCGGACGGCACCCCGCTGCTCTCCGTCACCTGCGACCTCGTCCAGCCCGTCGCACCGCTGACGCTGCCGGGCCTCGCCTCCGAGAACGTGGAACTCGACCTCGGGCTCGCCAAGTTCGGCCTGGCGCTGCTCGTGGAGGACGGCCCGGCGCCGCGCTGCCTGGTCCAGCACGACCGGGACGCCCTGGACGAGGCCACCGCCGCACGGCTGCTCGACGCCTTCGCCGCCGTGCTCACGGCCGTGGCGGGGGAAGCGGACCCGCGCCTGTCCGAGCTGCCCGGCAGGCTCCTGGTCGCCGCCGAACACCCGGTGGTGGAACTGCTGTTGGCCGACCCGAGGGTGGTCGACGCGGCCGTGGTGGAACGCGCCGCCCCGGCGGGCGACGGGCCGCCGCTCCCGCCGCTCGCCTACGCGGTGGTCCGCGGACCGGTCGCCCCGAACGGCGCCCAACTGCGGGCCGCCCTGCGCGGACGCCTTCCCGCAGCCGAACTCCCGCTCGCGGTCACCCTGGTGGACCGGATCCCCCGGCACCCCGACGGCACCCTCGACCGCGGCCGACTGCCCGGCGCCGTGCCGTCCGGGGAAGGCCCGCTCGGAGCGGGGCCACTCGGGGGCGAACCGGTCGGCGAGGGCCCGGTCGGCACCGTCCGGGAGGCCTTCGGCGAACTGCTGGGCACCACCCCGCCCGCCGACGGGGACTTCTTCGCCCACGGCGGCCACTCCCTGGTCGCCGTCCAACTCGCCGAACGCCTGCGCACCCGCACCGGGCTGCCGCTCACCGGCCTCGACATCCTCGAGCAGCGCACCCCGCGCGCGCTCGCCGCCCTGCTCGCCACCCGCGAGGACGAGCGCCGCGCCGTCCTCGCCCGGACCGGCGCCCGCCCGCAGACCCGCCCCCGCACCGGAACCGTCCTGCTCACCGGCGCCACCGGCGGGGTCGGCGCGGCGGTGCTGCAGGAGCTGATGGCCCAGGGCAGGCCGGTCCGCGTACTGGTCCGGCCCGAGTCCGCGCACCTGCCCGCCCTGCACGGCGCCGAGGTGGCGGAGGGCGACCTCGCCGACCAGGACAGCCTGCGGCGCGCCGTCGAGGGCGTGGACGCGGTGATCCACTCCGCCTGCACCTTCACCGACCACGCCACCGACGTCGCCGCGATGCGCGCCCTGGTGGACGGCTGGCGCGGCGGCCCGTTCGTCTTCGTCAGCAGCATCGACGCGTACGGCCGCCCGGCGGGCACCGAGGTCCCCGAGGGCAGCCCGAGCGGCCCGCTGGTCACGGCCTACGGGCAGGCCAAGCTGGACTGCGAGCGGATCCTGTTCGAAGCCGCCGGCCCCGGTCGCGGCCCGGTCACCGCCGTCCGCGCCCCGATCGTCTGGGGCCCGCACCACCGCCTGCGCGACCAGCTCCGCTGGGGCTCCACCGGCCCCCTCTACCAGGCCGCCCTGGCCGGTCGACCGATCACCCTGCCGCCGTCCGACGACTGGTACGGCGCCTCCTGGGTGCACGCCGCCGCGCTGGCCCGCGCCCTCGCCGCCTGCGCCGCCCCCGAGCACCCGGCAGCCGGGCGGGTCGTCAACGCCGTGAGCGGACACGTCTCCTGGAGCGACTTCACCGCCGAACTGGTCCGGCTGCTCGGCTCCACCAGCCCCCTCCTCACCGGCCCCGACGCCGAGGAGGAACTGCGCCGCCCCTGGCAGTACCGGGCCGAAACCCTGGCCGCCCCCCTCGCCCCCGAACCGGGCGAGGACTGGCGCACCGTCCTCGCAGCCATGACCGCCTGAGCCGCCCCCGCGGGCGGAGGGTCCTCCCGCACACCGGACCCTCCGCCCGGCCGGAGCCCTCTCTCGGCCGGACCCTCCGCTCGGCTGCGGCTCCCAATTCACCACCACGGTAAGCCTGTTGTACGCTCCGGTCTGGGCGCGCACCCCCTGGCGTCCGTCCACCGGACCGGAGCCCCCGATTCGCGTTCCGGTCCGCGGACGCGGCCCCTATGGTCGTCTCCCGGGCACGACCGGGTGGATTCCTGAGGGGGGGGACCGTGCACATCCACTGCGAGCGCTACGGCTTCGAGCGCTGCGGGGGTGTGAAGACGGGCCCTAGAGTGGCCGGACCGGCAGAGGGGCGCGGGAAAAGGGGGGACGTGTGACGGAGCGTGATGTCCGACGGGGTGCGGCGCGGCGCGGGGCGGTGGCGCTGGCCGTCTGGTGGCTGTGGATGCCGCTGGTCGCGGTCCTGGTGTGGCTGGTCAAGCACCTCGTGTTCGGCGGGTTCGGGCAGCAGGACCAGAGCTATGTGCTGTTGCTCCAGCAGGAGTTGTTCCCGCACGGCGGTGTGCCGGACGCGACGCCGCTGTTCTGGATCTGGGTCGCGGTGGGGCTGTGCGGCACGGTGGGCGCCGTCGCCTACGTCGCCGAGGAATCCGGGGCCGGGTTCCTCGGGTGGCGGGTACGGCTGACCCTGGCGGTGACGGTCCTGGCGGTGGTCGCCTCGCTGGTGCGGGTGGGCACCGGACTGTGGGACGACGACAAGGACGCGGGCCGCTTCTACGCGGCGTCGACCGTGCTCGACATCCCGGCCGGCGGGGCGGGCACGCCGCGTTCGGTGCTGCCGGTCACCGAGCACACCCGCGCGGGCGACGGCGGCCGCTGCGACCTGGTGGGCACCGCGGACGTGCCGGCCTGCGTGAAGACCGCGCCGATGCCGGACTTCGACTTCGAGGCCCGCACCGCCTCCTACGCGGCGGCGACCAAGGCGCTCACCGACAGCGCCGGTCTGACCTCCGGAGTCCACCTGATGGGGCACAGCCTGCACTACCTGCCCGACGCCTCCCAGGGCGGCGGGGTGTGGACCGCCGTGCTGGACGGCTCCGGCGAACAGCCGATGGAGGGCATCGCCGTCTGGGACGGCCGCTCGAACTCCGTGGTCACCTGCGCGTTCCGGGGCGACCACGCGTTCGGCCGGGCCTTCGCCGGCACCGGGGCCGTCAGCCTGCGCAACCTGCTCTCCGAGCGGTTCCCGAGCCTGGTCTACAGCGACCAGGACATCTGGGGCTACTGCGACGGCACCGACCCCCGCACCGCCCAGCCGGTGGTGGTGATCTCGGTGGCACGGCAGACCGGCTGGCGGCAGCGCACGGTACTGGAGCCGGCCGGGGTGCTGGTCCTGCGCGGCTCGCCGGACGGCCGTCCGAGCACGACGTACCGGCCCGAGGTGGCGCCGGGTGAGCTGCCCGGGGCCGTGTACCCGGCCTCGGTGGTCCGGGACCAGATCCACGAGGTGCAGTGGCTCGGCGGGCGCGGCGCCAAGGACGACCGCGGCTTCGGCTACGCGCACACCTCGGCGGCGACCAACGCCGGCAACCCGGGAGAGTTCCTGCTGCGCTCCAAGGCGGACGGCCACCTGTACTACGTGACGCCGCTGGTGCCCCGGGAGAGCTCCTCCCAACTGGTGGTGGCGTTCGCCGTCCTGCAGGCCGACCGGGCCGGCGGCGGCCTCAACGACCTGCACGTGTACGTGCGCGGCGACGACAGCCCGCCGGTGAACCTGGACGTGCTGGCCGGCCGGATGGTGTCGTACATGGCGCAGCAGACCGGGATCGGCATCAGCGCCGGGCAGGGCGGCGCGCTGCAGGAGATCATCCCGTTCGGCCGGGACATGTGGCGCGGCTTCGTGGACTTCAACGGGCAGACCCAGGACTACATCGACCTGTCGGGTGATGCCACGGTGACGCCCAACCTGGTGTCCCTGAACGGCAGCATCACCCCGCCGGGCGGCGGACAGCCTGCCCCGGCAACCGGCACACCGGTGCCGAGCGCCCCACCGACCGTTCCGCCGACCGCCCCGCCGACCGCGCCGGTGGGCGGCTGCGGCGGCGATCCGGGGCAGTTGACGACCGGACAGCTCGCGGCCTGCGTCGCGGAGCTGTCCAAGCAGCTGCAGGGGCGCGTGCAGGATCCGGCCCCCGCCCGGCCCTGACAGGACAGCGCACCGGGGGCCGTCGGGTGCCCATCGGGAGGACAGCACGGGCGTCGGGAGGACGTCGGAGGCAATCGGAAAGAAAATGGCCCGTGTCCGTCCACCGGTGTCGATCCGCGACCGCGCCGTTCGACCTGGGACTGAGAGGGTCGAGAGCCGACCCCCGAGCAAGGAGACCGGCCATGGCGAAGTACATGCTGATCATGCGAGGCACGGACGAGTCCGTCGCCAAGACGATGGAGACGCCCTTCGAGGAGATGCTCGAAACGGTGGGCCGCTTCAACGAGGAGCTGATCCGGGCGGGTGTGCTCGTCGCGGCCGAGGGGCTGGACGATCCGTCCCAGGGCGTGGTGGTCGACTTCGCCGGGGAGACACCGGTGGTCACCGACGGCCCGTACGGTGAGACGAAGGAGCTGTTCGGCGGCTTCTACCTGATCGACGTCGCCTCCAAGGAGGAAGCGGTCGAGTGGGCCAAGCGGCTCCCGGCGTTCCCCGGCTCGAAGTGCGAGGTCCGCCGCGTGCCCGGCATCGAGGAGTTCCCGCAGGACAACGAGTGGATCATCAAGGAGCGGGCGTGGCGCGAGCGGACCGGCCAGCTGTGACGCCCGAGGCCGTCGACGGTCCGCCGGTCGCCGAGTCGGCGCGGCGGGCCGTCGAGGCCGTCTGGCGGATCGAGTCCGCACGGATCGTCGGCGCGCTGGCCCGCTACACCGGGGACTTCGCGCTCGCCGAGGACGTCGCGCAGGAGGCACTGGCGGAAGCGCTGGTCGCCTGGTCGCGCGACGGGGCACCAGCCAGCCCGGTGGGCTGGCTGCTGGCGACGGCCCGGCGGCGGGCCATCGACGCCTTCCGCCGCAGGTCGGCGCTCGACGAGCGGTACGCCGTGCTCGCGGGTCCACTGGCCGACGGCGAACTCAGCTCCGGCGCGGCCGCGCCCGAGCGGCCCGACGATCTCCCGTGGGACCCGGACCGGGTCGACGACGACGTCCTCGCGCTCATGTTCACCGCCTGCCACCCCGTGCTGCCGCCCGAGGCCCGGGTGGCCCTCACCCTGCGCGTGGTGGGCGGCCTGTCCAGCGAGGAGATCGCCCGCGCCTTCCTCGTGCCCATCCCGACCGTCCAGGCCCGGATCACCCGGGCGAAGAAGACGATCGCCGCCGCCCACGTGCCGTTCGAGCTGCCGCCGCCCGAGGACCGGCGCGCGCGGCTCGGTGCCGTCCTGAGCGTCCTGTACGTGATCTTCACGGAGGGCTCCACGGCGACGACCGGCGACGACCTGCTGCGCCCCGACCTCGCCTACGAGGCCGTACGGCTGGCCCGGACGCTGGCCGCCCTGCTGCCCGCCGAGCCGGAGGTGCACGGCCAGCTCGCGCTGTTCGAGCTCACCGCCGCACGCTTCCCGGCACGCACCGGGCCCGACGGCGAGCCGGTGCTCCTCGAGGACCAGGACCGGCGCCGGTGGGACCGCTCGGCGATCCACCGGGGCCTGGCCGCGCTCGGCCGCGCCGCGACCCTCGGGCGGGGCCTCGGACCGTACGGTCTGCAGGCCTCGATTGCCGCCTGCCACGCGACGGCGCCCTCGGCGGGGGAGACCGACTGGGAGCGCATCGTGCTCCTGTACGAGGCGCTCGGCCGGGTGGCCCCGTCGCCGGTCGTCGACCTCAACCGGGCCGTGGCCGTCGCGATGGCGGGCGCGCCGAGGGAGGCGCTCTCCATGGTCGACGACCTGGTCGCCTCCGGCCGTCTGTCGGGCTCGCACCTGCTCCCGACCGTGCGCGGCGAGCTGCTGGCGCGCCTCGGCCGCACCGGCGAGGCCCGGGTCGAGCTGGAACTCGCCGCCCGCCTGTGCCGCAACACCCGGGAGCGGTCCGTGCTGCTGCGCAAGGCGGCCGCCCTGGAGTGACGCCCGCACGCGGGGTACGGCCAGTCGGCCGTCAGGCGTGAGCCGTCGCCTGTCGCCCGCCGGCCGTCAGGCGATCCGCCGCCTGCGGTCCCGCAGGGCGGGGCGGCGGCCGGTCAGTGCGTCGAGGGCCAGGACAGTGCCCTTGGCGGTGGTCACGTACACCACGCCGCCCGCGTAGACCGGGGTGCTGCCTGGGGCGTCCAGGGCGCGTCGCCAGCGCACCGCGCCGGTGGCGGGGTCGATCCGCAGCAGCGCGCGGTTGCGGGCCGAGCTGACCACCCAGGCGTCGGTGCCGCTGACCGTGACGGAGGAGGCCCCGTTCGGGCCGGCGAGGTGCCAGCGACGCATGCCGGTGGTGATGTCCAGGGCGTGGACACCGGTGAGGAAGTCGCCGATCAGGAGCAGGTCGTCCGCGATCGCCGGGCTGTGGTCGATCGCGCTGCCACCCGCCTCGGCGCCCCAGCGCTGCTTGCCGGTCACCGCGTCGAAGGCGTGCACCAGGCCCGCGCCGGTGCCGATGTAGACGGTGCCGTCGGCGACGCTCGGCGCGCAGGCGGCCAGGTACCGCTCGGCGTTGTCGTCGTACCAGACCCGCTCGCCGTCCGCCGCCCGGTAGGCGCCCAACTGCCCCTTGAGGCCCGTCACGTAGACCATGCCCCCGGCCACCGCGGCCTCGGAGCAGGAGCCGTCCCGCAGGTACTGCTCCCACCGCTTCCGGCCGGTGCGCGCGTCCGTCGCGACCAGCCGGCTGGAGTCCGTCCGGCGCAGCGAGAACACCGCCGTGGTCACGGTGTAGACCACGCCGTCGGCGACGGTGGGCGAGGACGAGGCGCCGACGCGGGTGCTCCAGCGCTCCGTGCCGTCGGCGGTGTCCAGCGCGCGGAGCACGCCGTCCGTGCCGATCACGTAGACGGAGTCGCCCGCGACGGCGGGGGTACCGGTCAGCCGGTCCTGCGCCCGGTGGCGCCAGCGCAGCTCGCCGGTGAGCGCGTCCAGGGCGTAGCAGCAGCGGTCGGCGGTCTGGTACAGGGTCCCGGCGCAGACGGTGGGTGCCGCGCGGGGGAGGTCGGGCAGGCGGACGCTCCAGGGCCGGAAACCGGCCGGCGCCGGGGCCTCGGGGTAGACGCCGGTGTGGTCGGGGCCGCCGAGGTGCATGGCGGTCGGGCCGGCGAGCGTGGACTCGTTGCCGTTGCCGTTGCCGTTGCCGTTGCCCGGCGCCTCGGCGGCACCGGGGGCGGCAGGGGCGGTGGTGGTGCGGGTCCGCGTGGGGCGGTGCTCCCCCCACAGGTCAGGGTCGGCGAGTTCGACGAGCTGGATCAGGGAGCGCAGGATCGACAGGGGCTCTTCGCCCGGTGCCGTGGGTATCGGGCGCCCGACGTGGCAGAGCCAGCGGTCGTCCACCCGCCACTCCAGCCAGCGGCGGTCGTCACCGTACGCCCGGACGGCGGGGGTCAGCAGCCGCCCGGCGAGGTCCGGGTCGGTGGTCTCGACGAGGTGGACGGCGTCGTACTGGGCGTCGCCGCTCTCGTACAGGTACCGCCCGGGCGTCTCCCGGACGCGACGGCGCAGCAACGGCAACATGGTCTCGACGGCCAACAGGTGGCGGGAGACGACCACCAGGGGGAGCGGGCAGGGGAGTTCGACCAGGTGGACGGTGCAGACGGCCGGGTCGGGCCGACCGCTGACCCAATCGAAGACGGTGACCCGGTGGCCGTCGAGCGTGCCGGTGGCGGCGAACCGGGCGCGGGGCGCGGCGTCACCGCCGCCGGTGACCACCGCCTCGCGCCAGCGCTCGACCAGCTCCGGGGCCTCCTCACGGAACTCCCAGCCCTGTTCGGCCGCCAGACGCTGCCGCTCCTCCCGGCGCCGCCGCAGTCCGGCGTTACCCGCCCCGCTTCCCCAACGGCCCATGCCCCACCTCCAGTTGCGAGTGCACGAACCGTACCGCGTCGAGCGGACACGAAGCACGACATTGTCCTGGCTGCAATCACGGCGCTGCCCGTGCGTCACCCCCTCGCGGCGCTGACTCGGCCGAAACCCTGCCAGGGCTGAGCGGTTCGCGAGCGGGTAGGTTCCGGCCATGGGTGACGACTGGCGGGCGGATCGGATCGGGAGCGCGCTGCGGGGCGAGAACCCCACGGTGCTACGGAGTTTGACGGCGGGGTTCGCCGTCATCGGCGATGTGCAGTTCCTGCCCGGCTACTCGGTGCTCCTGGCGGACGACCCCCGGGTGGAGCGACTCTCGGACCTGCCCAGGGACAAGCGGCTGGCCTTCCTCGCCGACATGGACCGTCTCGGGGAGGCAGTCGAGCGGGCGTCCCGCCGCCTGGATCCGGCTTTCCGGCGGGTCAACCTGGAGATCCTCGGCAATACGGACGGCTTCCTGCATGCGCACGTCTGGCCGCGGTTCGCGTGGGAGCCGGCCGACCTGGTGGGCAGGCCGGTGTGGCTCTACCCCCGGGATCGGTGGTCCGATGAGCAGTTCGCCCTCGGCCCTCGGCACGACCCACTGCGCGCGGCGATCGGGGACGAGCTGGACCGCCTGGGCCCGTGACCCGACGCGGGGCGTGGTCCGGTGGCCGCCGCCCGTGCGGTTGAGCCGGAGGCTGCGGGTCATGGCGCGACGTCGCTGCTCGACACCCCCCACCTGGTCCACGAGTGGGGTGCTGGCGGTGGCGGTGCCGGTGGAAGATCCGGCAGGTGATCCGCCGCAGTCCCGCCACCTGCCGCATGATGATCCGGCTGCGGCACCAGTTCGGTACTGCCTGACCGTGCGTCATCCGAGTGCCGCCGGGGACCTGAGGGTCCCCGGCGGGCCGCGCCCGGCGTCGAGCGACGGCGCGTCGAGCGACAGGGCATCGAGCGACGTGGCGTCAGGCGACCGTCAGGACGATCTTGCCGGTGGTTCGGCCCTGCTCGCCGAGCTCGTGGGCCTTCGCGGCCTGCGACAACGGCAGGACCGCGTCCACCACGGGCCGCAGGGCGCCCCGCTCCACCAGTGCGGCGATCTCGCGCAGGCCCAGGTGGTCCGGCTCGACCAGGACCCACAGTGCCCGTACCCCGTCCGGGGCGGCGGGCACGTCGTCCGGCCCGGGCAGGGTGATCAGCCGGCCGCCGGGCCGGAGCACCCGCAGGGAGCGCTCCGCGGTCTCGCCGCCGAGCCCGTCCAGCACCACGTCGACGTCGGACACGGCGTCCTCGAAGCGCACGGCCCGGTAGTCGACCACCTCGTCCGCGCCCAGCTCCCGCACCAGGTCGTGCTTGCCCGCGCTGGCGGTGCCGATGACGTACGCGCCGCGGGCCTTGGCGATCTGCACCGCGAAGTGGCCGACCCCGCCCGCCGCCGCGTGCACCAGCACCCGCTCCCCGGGGCGCACGTCCGCCGCGTCCACCAGGGCCTGCCAGGCGGTGAGTGCGGCCAGGGGCAGCGCCGCGGCCTCCACGTGGGTCAGGCCCGCCGGCTTGGGGGCGAGGTGGCGGGCCGGTGCCACCACGTACTCGGCGTACCCGCCCGCCTGGCGCGGGAACAGCGGCATTCCGTAGACCTCGTCGCCGGGGCGGAACAGCCCCACGCCGGGGCCGACGGCCTCGACCGTGCCGGAGACGTCCCAGCCGACCGCCGGTACGTCGCCCCACTCGATGAAGGCGCCGCCGGCCCGGGTCTTCCAGTCCACCGGGTTCACACCGGCCGCGTGCACGCGCACCAGGACCTCGTTCAAGCCCGGCTCGGGGCGCTCGACCTCGCGCTCGACCAGGTTCTCCGGCCCGCCCCACTGCTCCACGACCACCGCTCGCATGCTGTCCCGCCTCGTTCTTCGTTGCGTTCCGTTCGCCGCCGGGTCCCGGCGACGCAGTCCACGATCCGGTACGGCCGTCCGTCGCGGTGTTGGCCGTCTGGCCACTATGTGACAGGATCCGGCCATGGGTACGGCGAGGGCAGGAAGCGCGGACGAGCGGGAGCGGACGGCGGGAGCACCGCCCGGGGGGCACCGGATCGCCGTGTTGGCCCTGCCCGGCGTCCCGCCCTTCGAGCTCGGGATCCCCTCCCGGGTGTTCGGCAGCGCGCTGGACGCCGAGGGCCGCCCGCTCTACGAGGTCGTCGTCTGCACCGCCGACGGCGCCCCCGTCCTCAGCGACGCCGGCTTCACCGTGCAGCCGGCCGCCGGCCCCGAGGCGCTGGCCGCGGCGGACACCGTGATCGTCCCGCCCACGCACGCCATGCCCGAGCTGGGCCGCGGCGGGCCGCTGCCCCCCGAGGTGGGCGCGGCGATCGCCGGCATCCGGCCCGGCACCCGGCTGGTGTCCATCTGCTCCGGCTCCTACGTGCTCGCCGCGGCCGGGCTGCTCGACGGTCGGCCGGCCACCACGCACTGGAACCTGGCCCCGGAGTTCCGCCGGGCCTACCCGGCGGTCAAGGTCGACGAGGAGGTCCTCTTCGTCGACGACGGGGACGTGCTCACCTCCGCCGGTGTGGCCGCCGGCGTCGACCTGTGTTTGCACGTGATCCGCCGCGACCACGGTGCCGCGGTCGCCAACCGAGCCGCCCGCATGTGCGTCGTGCCGCCCTGGCGGGATGGCGGACAGGCCCAGTACATCGACCGGCCGGTCCCCGAACCCACCGTCGCGAGCACCACCGCCACCCGCGCCTGGGCACTGGAACACCTCGGCGAGGAACTGCCCCTCACCCGGCTCGCCGAGCACGCCCGGATGAGTCTGCGCTCCTTCACCCGGCGCTTCCGCGACGAGGCCGGGATGACCCCGGTGCGGTGGCTCACCGCACAACGCCTGGAACTGGCCAAGCAGTTGCTGGAGACCACCGACCTGTCGATCGACCTGGTCGCCCACCGGGCCGGCTTCGGCTCCGCCAACTCCCTGCGCGCGCACATGAGGTCGACTTTCGGCGTCTCCCCGGCCGCCTACCGCCGAACCTTCAGCCCGCACGAGCCCGCCGCCGCGTCCGCCGCCGGCTGATCCCGCGTCGGCCCACCGCGTCGGTTCACCTGCGGGCGGGGCGGGCCGGCCGCGTTGCGCGGTGACCCGGTCCGTCGAGGCTGATCAGGCCGCCCGGCCGGTCACACGCCCGTCTCGGCGACGACGCGTATCTCGTGGACGGCGTTGCGGTCGCCGGTGAGCGGCTGGACGCGCCCGGCGGAGTCAGTGGCCCGGCAGCGGATGCGGTGCGGTCCCGGGGCGAGGTCGTGGCGGAGCCGGAAGCGCTGCCAGGTCGGATCCGGGCCGCGCTGGTCCAGTGCGGCGGGCTGCCAGTCGGCGTCGTCCACGGCGATCTCGACGGACGTCACCTCGGTGGAGCTCCAGGCGTAGCCGGCCAGTTCGCAGCTTCCGGCCGGGACGGTGCGCCCGTCGCCCGGGGTGAGCAGCTTGCTGCAGACGTCCTTCTCGCGGACCGGCCGGATCTCGTGCTCGCCGGGCAGGACGCGGGTGTAGAGGCGGGTGGTGAAGAGGTGGTCGGGGCGGTCGGCGGCCAGCACGATCCGGCTCAGCCACTTGACCGAGTTGGTGCCGAACATCCGGGGCGCCACCGCCCGCAGCGGGTAGCCGTGGTCGGGGCGCAGCGGTTCGCCGTTCATGGTGTGCGCGAGGACGACCTCGGAGATCGCCTGGTCGAGGGGGAGGTCCTTGAGGTAGTTCAGACCGCTCTCTCCCGCGAAGTCGCCCCGGTCGGCGCCCTCCAGCCAGACGTGCCGGGCCTGCGGCCGCGGGCCGGCGAGCTCCAGCACGGCGGCGAGCGGGACACCGGCCCATTCCAGGTTGGCGACGGCACGGGTCGGCTCGGTGGGGCGCGTCGGGTTGCCGAAGCACTCGTGGACGGCGGTGAAGCGGGTCTGCGGCAGGCCCAGGACGGCGGGGAAGTCCAGCCGCAGGGGCCGCTCCACCAGGCCCTCGACGGTGAGCGACCAGGTCGCGGCGTCGAGCCGCGGGTGCGGTCCGAGGTGGTTGCGGATGAAGACGCCGTCGACCGGAGTGAGGAAGTGGTCGGGTGTCTCCGGATCGGTCCTGATCATCTGTCACGCCCCCGTGTGGTAGTCGCCATGAGGTGTGATCGACAGTACAAGGAGCGACTGACATCGCTCCAGGTCGGGCCCGGGGCAGGGGCCGGGGCTGGGCCTCGACCTCCCTCCTGTCCGGGCGCGGTGCCCGTGCATCGCGGAGCCTGCACGGTAGGCCACGGCACTGACATCGGTGGCCCCACCGAGGGGAGCCTGCCCGGCAGTTGACGGCCGGCTGCGCCTGTGCGCGGCGCAGCCGGCGGGGCGGTGCCCGCCGGGGCGGCGGCAGGGCGACGGGTTCGCGTGCCCGGGCCCATCGCCCTGGGGCCCCACCCCGGGGCGGGTTGCGACGGCGGCAGGGCCGCGTGGGTGATCGGCCTGCCGGCGGGGGCCGGACGCCCTGCGTGTCAGCCGGGCCGACCGTGACCGCTCTGCGACCGTGTTCCACGGCCCGCTGTCGGACGAGCCGCACGCCGACCCGTTGATCAGACCCGAGGAGCCCCCTTGCCCCACCGGATGCCCGTTCTCCGGCTGACGGCGGTCGTCGTCGCCCTGCTCCTCGGGCTCTGCGCCTGCTCCAGCTCCGGCTCCGGAACGCGCCCGGCCGACTCGCACGGGAGCTCCCCGCCGGCCGACGTGGTGGCCGCGGGCGGACCGCTGGTCGGCAACCCCGCCCTCGTCGCCGACGAACAGTCCTGCGCGGCCGCCGAGGGCAACGCTCCGTGGTTCCCGACCATCGCCGCCTTCGAGGTCCACGACTCGAACCGGACGCACCTGTACGCGTGCGCGCACTTCCAGGGCGCCCCGTCGAACAACCAGGTCTACGCCTACAGCTCGCAGGAGGTCTACGCGACGCCGTACAACATCGTGGACCGCGGCCCCGACGAGCTCTACGTCTACGGCGGCGGCTACGGCGACGACCCGGGGGCCTCCGGCTCCTTCGTCTCACGGGTGGAACCCGGCACCTACAACGAGCTCTGGCGCCAGGTGCTCATCAACACCCACGCGACCGACGAATGGGACTACCCCGGTGTCCTGAACGTCCTGTCGGACGGCAGCCTGGTGGTCATCTACGGCTACCACATCGCCCGGATCGACCCGCAGACGGGCAAGGTCCTCGCCCGGACGACGCTCCCCACCGGACAGTCGGCTCCGCGCGACACCGCGTACAACGGCTACGACGCGCTCACCGACGGGACCATCGTCGCCAAGACCGTCAACCGCCAACCCGGTTGCACGGAGCAGGGTTTCAGCGCCTTCCTCAACTGCCCAGACCCGGCGGCCGTGCCGCCCTCGATCATGGTGGCGATCGACCCGAAGAGCCTCCAGGTGGTCTCCCAGGTCACCCTGCCCGAGATGATGGGCGGCCGCATCACCACGTCGGCGTTCAACGGCGCGCAGGATGTCTACCTGCCCGGAGCGACCAAGCTCTACCGCTACACCTACCAGAACAGCGCCTTCGCCCCCGACCCCTCGTGGGGGCCGGTTCCCTACCTCAAGGACGGGCAGACCGCCGCGTCCGCCATGGCCGTCATCAACGACTACGTCGTCGCATTGACCAACGGCGGGAAGCCGACCCCGACCCCGATGAGCGTCGTCGCCGTCTCCCAGAGCGACTCGACCAAGGTGGCGAACGTCCAGCCCTTCGCCGACAGCGGCAGCAAGAACAGCTTCATCCCGTCGATGGTCTCGGTCGACCCCGAGAACAACCGCGTCTACGCGATGGACGCGGGAGCGGGCAAGCTGGCCGGGATCGACCTGTCGAACGGCGCTCTGAACGTGGCCTGGACCCAGGACCAGACGACACTCAGCTTCACGACCCTGATCGGCCCCAAGGACCAGCGCGTCCTGATCGGAACCGACATCCCGGTGAAGTTCTTCCAGGGGCTCAAGAAGTACACCACCGAACAGGTCGTCTGGCGCAACGCCCAGAACGGCGCCGAGCTCGCCCGGTCCAGCCAGCTGCCCAAGATGACCCAGGGGATCCTGGTCACGCCCGGCTACGGCGCGCTCCAGTACTTCCTCAGCGCGGACGGCCACGTCACCGGCCTCCAGGTCGCACCGAAGCCCGCCTCGCCCTCGCCGTCCGCTCCCGGCAGCGCCTCGAAGTCGGCCTCCTCCGGGGTCCCCGGATCTCCCGCCTCCTCCGGGGTCCCCGGATCCCCAGCCTCCTCCGGGGCTCCCGGCTCTCCGGGCTCTCCCACCTCCCCCTGACGGGCAGCGGCCTCCGGCTGCCCGCTCACCCGATGGTGACGACCCGGGCCCACTCCGGCGGGGTCTCCGGCCGGTAGTCGGGGTCGTCCTCGTCGTAGCCGCTGGGGCGGGGGAAGAGGCCGACGACCGTGCGGCAGGGCGGGGCGGCGGAGGGCCAAGGGGTCTGGCCGTCGGTCAGGACCACCAGGACGTCCGGTCGGGGGGTGGAGCGCAGGGCGGTACGGAAGCCGGAGCGCAGGTCCGTGCCACCGCCGCCGAGCAGGGGGATGCCCGCCGTCCGGCACAGGGAGTGGACGGTCGGGGCGGCCGCGTCGCACGGGACCACGCGGACCTGGTCCCGGCGGCCGCCGACCGCCCGGCCGATGGCCGCGACCTCCAGCAGCGCACTGCCCAGCTCGTCGTCCGAGACCGACCCGGAGGTGTCGATGACCACCGCGACCCGCGGCGGCCGCCGCCGCAGGCTCGGCAGCAGCACGCCCGGCACCCCGGCCGAGCGGCGGGCCGGGCGGCCGTAGCTGTAGTCCTCGCCCGCGCCGGGGCCGGAGACCGCCGAGCGCATCGCCGCACCCAGCAACTGCCGCCAGGGCTGCGGCGGGTGGAAGGCCTCCTCGGCCCAGCGCTGCCAGCCCGCCGGGGCGTGGCCGGGGCGGCCCCGGATCCCCTCGGCGACCCGGAAGCGGACGGCGTCGCGCTCCTGCGCGGTCAGCCCGTGGGCGTCGTCGGGGCCCAGCTCCCATGGGCGGTCCGTGCCGTCGGCGCCGCTGCCGCAGTCCAGCCAGGCCGCGTCCAGGCTGCGCGGGTGGAACCGGTAGCCGCGCAGGTACTCCTCCATCAGCAGCCCCTGCGGCAGCAGCAGGCTGTCGGGCGTCAGGGCCCCCGCGGGGCGGAGCAGGCCGTCCCCGTACGCGTCGTCGTTGATCTCGCAGTCGGCGGCGATGTTCGTCCGCAGCTGTGCGGCCGGCCCCTCCAGGCCGAGTTCGCGGGCGATGCGCTCGCTGCGCCCGTGGTGGTCGCGCAGCAGGTGCGAGACCTCGTGGACCCAGACTCCGGCGAGCTCCTCCACCGGGGTGCGGTCGACGAAGACCGGCGAGGCGTAGCAGCGCCAGTACCGGTCCACCGCCATGGTCGGCACCTGCCGGGACTCCACCAGGTGGAGCGCGAACAGGGCGGTCGCCAGGTACGGCCGGGCCCGGGCGGCCTGCAGCCGGGCCGCGTACAGCTTCTCGAGGTCGAGTGCGACGGCCGCGCTGCTCATCGGCCCACCTGTCGCGACGGCCGCGCTGCTCATCGGCCCACCTGCCGAACCGACCGGGCGGCGAGTTCGGCAGCACGGGCGGCGGCGTCGTCGGCGCGACGGGAGAGAGCCAGCGCCGGGGCGAGCCGTTCGATGGACTCCGGCACGTCCCAGTCCTCCCGGCGCAGCGAGGCCAGCGTGGTGGCCGGGACGACCAGCAGGTCCGGCGCGCCGGTCTCCAGCGCCCGGGCCAGCAGCGCCCAGGCCGCGTCCCAGCGCTGCCGGGACGGTCGGTTGCGCACGGCAGCGACCACCCCGTCCAGCACCGCCTGGCGCAGGTCCCCGCGCTCGGGCAGCTCGGCGCCCGCCGGGTCGGCGAGCAGGTCCTCCGGGTCGGGCAGGTCCATCCGGTCCATGCTCGCCATCAGCTCCAGCCCCGGGCCGTCCCCGACGGTGCCCCGGACCAGCAGCGACAGCACCTCCCGGGCGGAGCCGGCGGCGGTGGCGAAGGCGATCAGCCGCAGCGCCATGTCCCAGCTGCGCGGGGACGGCCAGGCGCCGCCGCGCCGGGTCTCGGTGGTGGGCAGGCGGTGCACCAGCTCCGGGCGGGCGGCCAGCAGCCCGCACACCGCGCGCCGGGCGAGCGCGACGGCCTCCGGCAGCGCCTGCGGGTCCAGGCGGGGCAGGGTGGCCACCGGCCAGACCCCGCCGAGGCCCCGCACCACCACCTCGTGGTCGTGCACCCACTGCAGATGGACGAACCGGTTGGCCAGCGGCGGGCTCAGCTCCCAGCCGTCGGCCGCCGACGAGCGCGGGTTGGCGGCGGCCACGATCCTTACGCCGGGCGGGAGTTGCAGCGTGCCGATGCGGCGCTCCAGGACCAGCCGGAGCAGCGCGGCCTGGACGGCGGGCGGCGCGGTGGACAGCTCGTCCAGGAAGAGCAGTCCGCGTCCGGCCCGGACCAGCCGCACCGCCCAGTCCGGCGGGGCCATCGGAACGCCCTGCTGCGCCGGATCGTCGCCGACGATGGGCAGTCCGGAGAAGTCGGAGGGCTCGTGGACGCTGGCGATCACCGTGGTCAGTGGCAGCTCCAGCGCTGCGGCGAGCTGGTTGAGCGCGGCGGTCTTGCCGATGCCGGGCTCGCCCCAGAGCAGGACGGGCAGGTCGGCGGCGACGGCCAGGGTGAGGGCCTCCAGCTGGGTGTCGGCGCGGGGTTCGGTGGTGGTGTCCCCGAGCAGGTCGAGCAGCCGGCGGGCGACGTCGAGCCGGGCGGCTTCGGCGGCGGGGCAGGGCGCAGGTGCCGGTGCCGGTGCCGGTGCCGGTGCCGGTGCGGGCATGGTGCTGGGCATGGTCATGGTGCCGGGCATGGGTGATCACCTCAAGTGGTCTGGTACGGAGGGGTTTTCAGCGGCACGTGGCCGCTTGCGGCATCAGTGGTGGAGGGCGCGGCGGTGCGAGCGCGGGCAACCCGGGTGAGGCCGGCACCGGCGGAACGGAGGCGCGGGCGGACCGGAGGGGGTCAGGCCGGCCCGGTAGAGGCCGTAGGCGATCCGCCGCTGCGCGGCCGCCTCCAGCTCGTCCCGCAACAGGCCGTGGCGAAGCACCGCCTCGGGACCGAGCAGGCCCTCGACCACGGCCAGCGCCCCGGCGGTGTCGCCGTGGTCCAACCGCTCGCGGACACCGTCCAGTTCGTCCGGACGGACGTGCGCCAGGTCGATGGCCTGCAGGCAGGGCAACGGGGTGCCCGAGAAGGCAGTGAGCAGCGCCTCGCGGCGCAGCTCGGCCGGATCGTGGTCGAGCGGGGCGAGTACCCCGTCGACGAGGCCGATCCGGTGCCTCGCCCCTCGGCAGTGCACCAACCGCCGGTACTCGGGCAGAGCGCGCGGATCCGTCCCGGCCAGGTGCCCGGGCGCCAACGCGCCGGCCACCAGCGGGTGCAGGCGGTCCAGCTCGATCGCGCCACGGCTCAGTAGGCCGAGGTCGGGTGGCAGCCAGGTCGCCGCATCCGGCAGCAGGGGCAGCGCCGAGGTGTCCCCGGTGGCGTCCGCCACGGACCCGTCCGCCCCGAGGAGCAGTCGCCGCCGACGCCCGAGCCGCACGATGACCGGTCCGTCGGGGCGCCCCTCGGCACGCAGCAGCAGCGCGGCCTCGGCGGCCCACCGGTCGGCGGCGCAGCGCATCGTGGGACCGCCGACACCGGTGTCCGGTAGGGCCGTTGAAGGGTCGAACCCGGCGCGTTCGGCCAGCTCCCCGCTGCGCCCGGCGTCCCAGAGGTGCCGGTGCAGGTCGAAGCGGAACCGGCGGCTGGGGCGCGGACGCGGGTGCGGTGACCGTGACCGGCTGTCGCTGCCGCCGCCGGACCCGTCCCAGAGCGCCAGGGCGATCCGCTGGCCGTACTCCGCCCAGGCAGGAGGCGTACGGACCACCAGGTGCACCGGTCGCTCACCCGGATAGCGGGCCAGGGCCATGGTGAGCCCGGGGCGCAGCAGCCCGTCGGGTGCGGATCGCGGCAGGTGCCAGCGCAGCAAGTCCGGTGCGAGGCACCGGAGATCGGCGCGCAGCCGGTCGGCGAGCTCCCGGCCGTGGACGCGTGCGACGTCCCCGAGGCGGAAGTCGACCTCGACGTTGGCGGCGGCACACGCCCCGGCCCAGTCGCCGACGAGACGGCGGGCGGTGGCGGTCTCGATCATGGAGGGCGGCACGGCGTACTCGCGTACGCGCCGCCAGAAGGAGAGGCGGGAGTCGTTCCCGTTCGCGGTGGAAGTGAGCATCAGCACTCACTCTTCGCGGACGGGACCCCCATTCTGTGATCAGCGTGAGTGGTCATCGCCGGGGAGCATAGCGCCCGCTGCTGCCCGCTGCCACACCGTTTCGTCGGGCCAGGGCCGCGGACGCCCCGCGCGTGGGGGTGATGCCCGCGCAGGTGCAGACGCCCGCGCAGGTCGTAGACGCTCGCGTATGGAGCTGAGTGCGGAGGCCATGGTCGGCCGGCCCGCGGTGACGTTGACTGGTGGACACGAGGACGGACGCGAAGGGTCGGGATCCGGAGCGCGTCCGACGGCCAAGCCCCCGCGACCAGCCCCAAGCCCCCTGACCGGCCCGGAGTTTCGGGACCGGGGAGACCCGAAGGATCACGATCACCCATGCGCTCGAACCGGACCGCGACCCCTGCTTCCGCCACCGCTCCCCAGACCTTCACCGGCCTCACGCCGGACGGCTCGGCCTCGCCCTCCGCCGTGCCCGCCACGCGCAGCAAGGCCGCCGGGCCGCTCCTGGTGGGCGCCACCGTCGCGATGGGGCTGATGGCAGGGCTCTTCTTCGCCTTCGACGTGTCGGTGATGCCGGGTCTGGCGGCGGGCGACGACCGGACGTACGTGACGGCGATGCAGCACATCAACACGGCGATCCAGAACGGCATGTTCGGCCTGGTCTTCGTCGGAGCTTTCGTCGCGACGGGCATCGCGGCCTGGCTGCAGCACAAGTCGGGTCGTCGGCAGGCGGCGCTGTGGGCGGCGGTGGCGACGGCGCTGTACGTGGTGGCGCTGCTGGTGACGATGAGCGTGAACATCCCGCTCAACAACCAGCTGGCGGCGGCCGGTGACCCGTCGCAGATCACCGACTTCGCCGCTGTGCGGGCGAAGTTCGCCGACACCTGGGTGCCGGTCAACATGCTGCGCACCGCGCTGTGTACGGGTGGTCTGCTGGCGCTGACCCGTTCCCTGGTGCTGCACGGACGCTCCGGGCGCTGACCGAACCGGCGGCCCGAGCCGCCGCCCGGGACGCCGCCCGGGACGCCGAACGAACCGCGGCCGAGACGCCGAACGAACCGCGCCCGGGACGCCGAACGAACCGCCGCCGAGACGCTGAACTGATCTGCAAGGCACCGAACGTGGCGCCCCCGACCGATCCCGTCGGGGGCGCTTCGGCGTGCCCGGTCAACCCGCCGGGCGGCTGGCCGGATCCGTCCGCTTCCGCCCTCCGGCGGGTCGCGGGGGCCGGGTTGTCGGAGCAGACTGGCCGGTGGCACCGGTGTTCCGACCGCAGGGGGCAGGCATGTCCGTACGACCCGTCAGGCGCAGGACAGTTGGAGGGCTCCGGACCGCGATCGGCACGCTCGCCGTCGCCTTGGCCGCGGGCACGGCGGTCACCCTGCCCGCCGCACCCGCGGAGGCGGCCGACGGCAGGGGCGGCAAGGTCGTCTACCTGACCTTCGACGACGGCCCGAGCCCGGCCTACACGCCCAAGGTCCTCGCGACCCTCGCCCGCTACGGGGTGCGCGCGACCTTCTTCGAGATCGGGCAGAACGTCGCGGCTCACCCCTCGCTCACCGCGCAGGTCGCCAAGCAGGGCCACAGCGTGCAGAACCACTCGTGGTCCCACCCGGACCTGCGCAAGCTCTCCGGCTCGGCGCTCGACTCCCAGGTGGGCAACACGGATCGGGTGATCCGTGCCCAGACCGGCCGCACCCCGACCTGCCTGCGCCCGCCGTACGGTGCGGTCAACGCCACGGTGCGCTCGCGCGCGGCGGCGCTCGGCAAGCAGGTCGTGCTCTGGTCGGTGGACCCGGCGGACTGGTCGCGTCCGGGGACGGCCGCCATCCGCTCGCGGGTCCTGAACAACGTCCGCCCGGGCTCGGTGATCCTGCTGCACGACGGCGGGGGCGACCGCAGCCAGACGGTGGCCGCGCTGCCGGCGATCATCTCCACCCTGAAGGCGCGCGGGTACGGCTTCGCCACCCTCTGCGGTTGAGCCCGCCCCGGCCGGCGTCGGCGGAACGGTCTCCGAACGCCCCGGTCAGCTCTGCCCGTTGAGGACGAGCGCCCAGACGAGGAAGCCCAGGGCGGCCGTGCAGAGCAGGGCGCGCAGTACGTTGAAGCGCACCCAGCGGGTTTCGAAGCGGCCGCGCACGCCCGCCGGATCGGCGATCCGCGGCGGCGGCCCGGCGGCGGCGAGTTCGTCGTTCAGCGGGATGTTGACCCAGCGGGTGATCCCGATCATCGCGACGTACAGCGCCAGCGCGGCGACGGTCGTGGGCAGCACGCGGTGCCCGTCCGAGGGCAGGTGCAGGGCGACCGCGGCCGCTGTGGTCAGGAACGCGCCGACGAAGCCGAGGAAGAACCAGCCGTTCAGGATCGCCACGTTGACGCGCTGCATGACCTCGATGAAGGCTCGGTCGTCGACCCTCGCGAGCGCGGGCATGACCGAGCAGGCGTAGGCGTAGAACAGTCCGGCGGTCAGTCCGCAGGTGACGGTGGCCGCCACCAGGACGAGCGTGCGTGCCGTTTCCATCGTCGTGAGCCCCTCACTTCTCGCTGTCGGTTCCGCGATTCCCCAAGAGCCTCTCAAATGACTGGACGTCAAACCATGTCCATTCCTCTACGCTTGCTATCATGGACACTCTGACGGGGCTCCTCGACGGCCCCAAGGCCCGCGGTGCGTTCCTGCTGCGGTCGATCCTCACCCCGCCGTGGTCGCTGCGGATCGAGGACGGGGCTCCGCTCGCGGTGGTGACGACGGTCCGCGGCGACGCGTGGATCCTGCCCGAGCGGGGCACGCCACTGCTGCTGCACCCCGGGGACGTGGCGATCGTGCGCGGCCCGGAGCCGTACACCGTCGCGGACGACCCGGACACACCGGTGGACGTGGTCGTCGGCCCGGGGCAGGTCTGCACGAAGGGCGGGGCGGACGTCTCCGAGGCGATGTCGCTCGGCGTGCGGACCTGGGGGCGGGGCCGCGAGGGCGACCAGGGCGCCTCGGTGATCCTCTCCGGCACCTACCAGGGCGAGCACGAGATCGGCCGGCGCCTGCTCGCCTGCCTGCCCTCCCTGCTGGTCCGCCCGGCCGGCACCGGCGCCGACGACACCCTGGTGCACCTGCTGGCGGCCGAGATGGGGCGCGACGAGCCCGGTCAGGAGCTCGTCCTGGACCGCATCCTCGACCTGCTGGTGGTCTCGGTCCTGCGTTCCTGGCTCGCCGCCCCCGACTCCGGTGCCCCCGCCTGGTACCGCGCCCAGCACGACCCGGTGGTCGGCCCGGTCCTGCGGTTGATGCACGACGACCCGGCCACCGGCTGGACGGTCGCCGAACTGGCCCGGCGGGTCGGCGTCTCCCGGGCCGGGCTGGCCCGCCGCTTCACCGCCCTGGTCGGCGAGCCGCCGATGGCGTACCTCGCGGGCTGGCGCCTGGCCGTCGCCGCGGACCTGCTGCGCGAGCCCGAGTGCACCATCGCGCACGCCGCCCGCAAGGTCGGCTACAGCAATGCCTTCGCCCTCTCGGCGGCCTTCAAGCGGGTGCGCGGCGTCAGCCCGCAGGAGCACCGCCGCCTCGTCGCCACCGGCACCCCGCCGCAGGCGGTGGGCCTCCCGGACCCGGCGCAGACGGTGATCCTGGCGGGCTGAGCCCGACGAGTGATGCCCAGCGCCGATAGTGTTTTCCCGTTTGCCTAAACCATTTAGGTGATCCCATACTGGCTGTAGCGCGCCGGCTGCGGCGCACCGGTCTGTGGCGCGCCGGCCGTAGTGCACCGGCGCTGCGGCAGCGGCATGGGAGGAAGCACATGGCACGGGCAGGGCTGACCGTCGACCGCGTGGTCGTCGCGGGCGCCGAACTCGCCGACGAGGTCGGGTTCGAGCAGGTCACCGCGGCCGCACTGGCCCGGCGTCTGGGTGTCCAGACCGCCAGCCTGTACTCCCACGTCAAGAGCTCCCAGGACCTCAGGACCCGGATCGCCCTGTACGCCCTCGAGGAGCTCGCCGACCTCGTCGCCGACGCCCTCGCCGGGCGTGCGGGCCGCGACGCGCTCGGCGCCTTCGCCGACGCCTACCGCGACTACGCGCTCCGCCACCCCGGCCGCTACGACGCCACCCGCCTGCGCCTGGACGCCGAGACGGCCACCGCCAGCGCGGGCGTCCGGCACGCCCAGATGGCCAGGGCGATCCTGCGCGGCTATGACCTCACCGAGCCCGAGCAGACCCACGCGGTCCGCATGCTCGGCAGCGTCTTCCACGGCTACATCAGCCTCGAGACGGCCGGGGGCTTCAGCCACACCGCCGTCGACCCACGGCAGTCCTGGGACTGGATCATCGACTCCCTGGACACCCTGCTGCGCGCGGGCGGAGCGCGTACCACCACCTGAACTCCCGTACGGAGTAGGACAATTCTCCTCCCCGTGCGACGACCCGAAGAAGCGTCATGACCACGATCTCCACCCCCGTCACCGAAGACCTCCTGCACGGCCACCTGGACGTCGAGCGCACCCGCCGCGGCCTGCTGCCGCACCGGCTGCCCGCCCGCGCCCGCCGGCAGATACCCGACGAGCAGCTCGCGATGGCCGAGTCCCAGCCGTCCGGCGTGCGCCTGGTCTTCCGCACCCGCGCCACCGCGGTCACCCTGCACGCGGTCCCCACCAAGCGCGCCTACCCGGGTGTGCCGGACGTCCCGGATGGGGTCTACGACCTGCTCGTGGACGGCGTCCTGGCGGCCCAGGCGTCCGTGCCCGGCGGCCACCTGCGCACCGTCGACCTCGCCACCGGGCGCTTCGAGCTCGTCGAAGGCCCGTGCGGCAGCGCGCAGTTCACCGGCCTGCCCGCGCGGGACAAGACCGTCGAGATCTGGCTCCCGCACACCGAGACCACCGAGCTGGTCGCCCTGGAGACGGACGCACCGCTGCAGGCCGTTCCATCGGGTGCGCGCAAGCGCTGGGTGCACCACGGCAGTTCGATCAGCCACGGCTCCAACGCGGCCCACCCGACCGGCACTTGGCCCGCGCTGGTGGCGGCCGGCGCCGGACTCGACCTGGTGAACCTGGGCTTCGGCGGCGGCGCCCTGCTCGATCCCTTCACCGCGCGGGCGATCCGCGACACCCCCGCCGACCTGATCAGCCTCAAGCTCGGCATCAACCTCGTGAACACCGACGCGATGCGGCTGCGCGCCCTCGCCCCGGCGGTGCACGGCTTCCTGGACACGGTCCGCGAGGGCCACCCGACCGTGCCGCTGCTCGTCGTCTCCCCGCTGCTGTGCCCGATCCACGAGGACACCCCCGGCCCGCTCGCCCCCGACTTCAGCACCGGCACCCTGCGTTTTCGGGCCACCGGCGACCCGGCCGAACGGGCCGCCGGCCGCCTCACCCTCACGGCCGTCCGCGAGCAACTGTCCGGCATCGTCGCCCAACGCCGCGCCGAGGGCGACCCCGCCCTGCACTACCTGGACGGCCTCTCCCTCTACGGCCCGTCCGAGCACGACACCCACCCCCTCCCCGACGGGCTCCACCCCTCCCCGCAGGCCCACCGCCTCATCGCCGAGCGCTTCACCGACCTGGCCCTCGCCCCGGGCGGTCCGCTGGCGCCCTGACCATGCGCAGCCGGCCGGGGCCCGTCGAAGGGGCCCCGGCCGGTGAGCCCGACCACTGTGCGGTCGGGCGCTCGACAGCGAGGCACCGAAGCGGTGCACCACCACCGTCGAACTGTGTATCAACCCTCTGAACTGCGGGTCAGTTGAGGGCGGCGAGCGCGGCGTTGTAGTCGGGCTCGTCGGCGATCTCGGGGACGAGCTCGGTGTGCAGGACGGTGTTGTTCTCGTCGAGGACGATGACGGCGCGCGCGGTGAGGCCGGTCAGGGGACCGGTGTTGATGGCGACGCCGTAGGTGTGGTGGAAGTCGCTTCCACGGAGGGTGGAGAGGGTCTTGACGTTGTCGATGCCCTCGGCGCCGCAGAAGCGGGCCTGGGCGAAGGGCAGGTCGGCGGAGATGCACAGGACGACGGTGTTGTCGAGTGCGGCCGCCTGGGTGTTGAAGGTGCGGACCGAGGTCGCGCAGGTGGGGGTGTCGATGCTGGGGAAGATGTTGAGGACCTTGCGGGCCCCGGCGAAGTCATCGAGCGTGGTGTCGGCGAGTCCGGCGCCGACGAGGTTGAACGCGGGCGCCTGGCTGCCGGTGGCGGGCAGCGAGCCGCCGACCTCAATCGGGTTCCCCTTCAGCGTGACCTGAGCCATGGAGTGCCTCCTACCAGTGGTGTACGGGTGTGCAACGCCGCCGATCCTACTGCCCGCCCCTGCCGGTGCCAGCCCGCCGACCACGGGCTGGACAGCGCTGCCCCGTGCGGTGGGGGCTCCGGTGCCGGGCGCGGTCGAGTGTCCCTGTTCGGGGGCGTGGTCCAGGGCGGCGTGGTGGTGGGTCAGGGGGTGGGTGTGGCGGTGTGCCAGGTGGTTTCGTAGTACGCGAGGTGGGCGTCCTGGTGGGTGAGGTGCATGCCGCCGGCGGTCATGACGTGCCGGGAGGCGGTGTTGGCGAGGTGGGTGTCGCCGCGGACGCGGGTGGCGCCGAGGTCGCGGGCCAGGGTGAGCAGGGCGCGCAGGGCTTCGGCCGCGTAGCCGTGGCCGCGGACCGAGGGGATCAGGCCGTAGCCGATGGTGACGATGCCGTGCGGGTCGGCGGGGCCGTGGAATCCGGCGCCGCCGATCGCGTGGCCGTCGGTGCGGCGGCGGATCTCGTAGGCACCGAACGGACCGGTTGTGCCGGTCTGTGCGTACACCTCCAGGAAGCGGCGGGCACCGGCGGTGTCGGCGTCCGTGGGGTAGCCGTCCTCCCAGCGGTCGTCGTCTCCGGGTGCGGCTGCTGCGATGCGCCGGGCGAGCGCGGGGTCGAGGGGTCGCAGGATGAGGCGGTGCGTCACGAGGTCGTCCATACCGCTGTCGTAGCAGCCCGAGCCGGTCTCGTGCACCCGGAATCCGGGTCTGCGTGCGGGCTCGTGTTCCTCGTTCGGGCGGGCCCGGTTACGTGCCCGTGCCCGTGTCCGTGCCCGTGCCCGTGTCCGTGTCCGGGGCGGTGGCCGGTCGGGGGAGGGGGAACCGGACGCCGGTGAGGTGTTCGGAGAGGTCCCACAGGCGGGTGGCGGTGGTGAGGTCGGTGGCGCGGGGGGCGAGGGGGACTCGGGTGGGGTTGCCGCGCAGTTCGGCGACGCCGTCGGGGCCGTAGAGGTGGCCGGCGTGGGCGTGGGGCGAGGCGGCCGCGTAGAGCTGGGGCAGGGCGCCCTGTTCGGGGGTCTGGGCGAGGGGGCGCAGGAGGCGGCCGTAGAGGAGCCGTACGGCGGGGACGGGGGTGGCGGTCTGCAGGGTGGTGGCGGTGTAGCCGGGGTGGGCGAGGACGCTGCGCACCGGGCTGCCGGCGTGGGTGAGGCGGCGGTGGAGTTCGTGGCCGAAGAGGGCGTTGGCGAGTTTGGACTGGTTGTAGCGGTCCATGGCGGAGTAGGCGCGTTCGGCGGCGGGGTCGTCGAAGTGGATGCGGGCGCGGCGGTGGTTGGCGGAGGTGACGGTGACGACCCGGGGGTCGCGGCCCCGGGCGAGGAGGTCGAGCAGGTGGGCGGTGAGGGCGAAGTGGCCGAGGTGGTTGGAGGCGAGCTGGAGTTCGTGGCCGCGGGGGGTGAGGGTCCGCGGGGGTGCGAGGACGCCGGCGTTGTTGACGAGGACGTCGGGGCGGGGGCCGTGGGTGCGCAGGTGGGCGGCGAAGGCGCGGACGGAGGCGGGGTCGGTGAGGTCGAGGCGGTGGACGTGCGGGGGCGGGGCGTCGGGGTGGCGGGCGGCGAGGTCGGCTGCGGCGCGGCGGCCTTTGGCCTCGTCGCGTACGGCGAGGACGAGGTGGGCGCGTTTGCGGGCGAGGGCGTGGGCGGTGGCCAGGCCCAGTCCGCCGGTGGCTCCGGTGATGACGATGACCCGGCCGTCCTGGTCGGGGATGTGGTCGGCGGTCCAGTTGCTTCGACTCATACGGCTCACGGTGCCCCTCGTGTCACCAAGTGTCAAGCATGTCCTTCTGTGGCGTGCGTGGCGCGGGGGTTAGGATGAGCCGGTGACCTCCCCTGCCACTTCTGCCGCCTCCGCTGCCCCCGCCGCCCCTGCTGTCACGCTGGCCGAGCGCAAGCGCCTGCTCGTCGCCGACGAGCTGACCCGGGTGGCGCTGGAGCTGCTGGCGGACGGGGGCTTCGACGCCGTGACGGTGGACGAGATCGCGGCGGCCGCGGGCGTGTCGAAGCGGACGTTCTTCCGGTACTTCGCGTCCAAGGAGGACGTGGTCGTCCGGTTCCTGGCCGGGCTGGGCGCGGCGATGCGCGAGGAGCTGGCGCGCCGTCCGGCGGCCGAGCCGCCGTCGGTGGCGCTGCGGCACGCGGTGTGGTGCTCCGTGGCGGCGTGTGCCGGGTACGAGGAGCGCGCCCGGCGGGTGGTGCGGCTGGTCCTCGCCACGCCGGCCCTGCTGGCCCGCTTCCTGGAGCGTCAGGCGCAGTGGCGCGACGCGCTCGCCGGGGAACTCGCCGCGCGCCTGGAGCTGGATCCGGCGGCGCTCTACCCGCAGCTGGCCGCGGACATGGCGCTGTCGGCCTTCCATGCGGTGCTGCAGCGCTGGAGCGGCGCGGGGGATGCTGCCGGGGGCGCCGGGAGCGCTGCGGGTGCTGCGGGCGCTGTGGATGCCGCGGAGCTGACGGACCGCGCCTTCGCCGTCATCGCGCCGGCCCTGGACGCCGTCGTGGGCACCCCGTCCCCCTGACTGCCCCCGGTTCTGCGCTCCGGGCCCCGCGTGCTCGTCAACACCACCGCCCCGCGGCGGTCCGGCCGGGAGCCAGGGTCGCCGCGGGGCGGTGGTGCCGATCGTCACCGGCCCGTGCGGCCGGGGGGTGCTCAGTTGAGGACGACGACGTCGGTGCGCATCGGCAGCGGGCTGCCCCAGCCGATGCTGATCTTGAACGTCACCACGCCGTTGCCGGGAGCGATGCTCGACACCTGGAACGGCGCGGCCCCGACGAACCGGGCGCCGGCGGAGTTGATCTCGCTGGCCGTGACGACGACCGTCGAGTCGGCCCCGATGACGGCCCAGGGGATCTGGAGGTTGAAGGTCCCGTTGCCGGGGGTCCACGTCCACCACCCCCGCCACACGGCGCCGACGTTGCCGCCGATCGCCGCGAGGCCCTGTTCGTGGTCGGCGGGCTGTGAACGGTCCGCGATCCGCGGCACCTCGGAGGCGGAAGACTGGGCTGCGGCCATGACGGCTCCCCTCGCGCCGGGAGAGCTCCCACGAGCTCTCCGTATACGATGAGTGTCCGACAATGAGCGTAGCGTCACAATCACTCGTGCGAGTGAACCTTCGGCGCGTCGCCCGCTCCGTCACCCCGGCCCGGGCCTCCTGCGCCCATGGTCCGCACCTTTCTCCGCGTCGCGGTCCGCGTCCTGCTCGGAGGTCCGGTTCGAGGGCCGGACCTTATGGTGGGGCGGTGACTCCCAACCCCCGTCGGCGGGGCGTGTCCGGGGCCCGTCCCGGCGGGCCGTCGGGCCGGCGCCCGGTCCTCCCGGAGGGGGCGCCCGGCGATCGGAATGTCGTCACACCCGAGGAGGTCTGGTGAGGATCAATCTGACGAGCATCTTCGTCGACGATCAGGACAAGGCCCTGCGCTTCTATACCGAGGTGCTGGGGTTCGTGAAGAAGACCGAGGTCCCCTTGGGCGGTCACAGCTGGCTGACCGTGGTCTCGCCCGAGCAGCCCGACGGCACCGAGCTGGTGCTGGAGCCTGACCGGCATCCCGCGGCGAAGGCCTATGTGACGGCCCTGGTCGCCGACGGAATCCCGGCGACGTCCTTCGCGGTGGACGACGTGCACGGCGAGTACGAGCGGCTGCGCGCGCTGGGCGTGCGCTTCACCCAGGAGCCGCTCGCCATGGGGCCGGTGACCGCCGCCATCCTGGACGACACCTGCGGCAACCTCATCCAGATCGCCCAGTACCACTAGGTTCCGCCCGGCCGGTCGGCCTCGCCCCGGGGCCGGCTCCGTCCGAATGAGGCCCTGGGCGGCAAAGGACTCACCCCGGTCGTGAGAGCATCGCCCGGTGCGCCGACTGACAGTCCTGGGAACCAGTGCCGCCTACCCCGAAGCGGGCCGCGCCGCCAGCGGCTTCCTCCTCGAGTACGACGGCTACCGCCTCGTCCTCGACCTCGGTTACGCCACCTTCCCCCGCCTGCTCCACCACACCGGCCCCGACGGACTCGACGGCGGCGGCCTGGACGCCGTCGTCATCACCCACGCGCACCCCGACCACTGCGCCGACCTCAGCGCCCTGTGCCGTGCCCGCTACTTCACCACCCCCCGGCCGCCGCGTCTGCCCCTGTACTGCCCGCCGGACGTCGTGGAACGCGTCCAGGCGATGGAGCCCACCGAGGACCTCCGCGACGTCTTCGACATCCACACCCTGCCCGCAACCGCCGCCGCGTCGGTGCACCGGCTCGGCCCGCTGCGCCTGGAGACCGCCGTCCTGCCGCACCACGTCCCCCACGCGGGCGTGCGCCTCACCGCCCCGGGCCTCACGCTCGCCTACAGCGGCGACGCGGGTCCCTCCCCGGCCCTGGCCGGCCTCGCCGCCGGCGCCGACCTGTTCATCGCCGGCGCCACCGTGTGCGGCACCGATCCGGACGACCCGTACCTGCTGAGCGCCGCCCAGGCCGGACACTGGGCCGCACGTGCCGGCGCCGCCCGCCTGATGCTCACCCACTTCTGGCCCGGCACCGACCGCACCCTCCCCCTCGCCGAGGCCCGCCGCACCTACGGAGGCGACGTCATCGCCGCGGAGGAGGACCTGCACCTGCCCCTGTAGGAGCCCCCGGGGTCCAGGGGTACGGGTGCGCCTCCCTGGCCGTCACCCCAACTGCCGCCGGGCCACCGGCCCGGACCGGCCCGACTGCTGCTCACCCGCTCCCGCCGCGCACAGGAGGTCGGCCGGATCGACTTCCTGTGCTGGTGGTTGACGCACCGGGCGGGTGGGGTGTCAGGGGGTGGGAAAGGTCGGGCGGGTGGCGGGGCGGAGGCGGAAGGAGAGGGCTTCCATCAGGCGCTTGCGCTGGGTCTTCTGCACCGCGGCGATCCGCCAGTGCCCGTCCGGGTCGCGTACCACCGTGTAGGTGGCGAGCTTGCCCAGGCGCTTCGGGTGCCCCTTGTGGACCTCTCCGCGTGCCACGACCACTGCCGTGTCCGGGCCGAGGAAGCGCAGCTCCACCACCTCGGTTGTCAGCTGTGTGCCCTTGAGGAAGCTGTCGAACAGCGCCTGGTGTGCCCGCCCGATCTCCGCGGCACCCCGGTAGAGGGTGCCGGCGAAGGTCACGTCGGTGGCGTCGGCGGTGAACTGTGCGCCGTACGCGGCGCCGTCGCCGCGCCCCCAGGCCTCGGCGCTGCGCGCCAGCAGGGCGCGGACCTCGGCGGCGTCGGCGTCGCGGGTGGTGTCGTTCGCGGTGTCGGTCGCGGGCATGGGGATCCCCCTCCGTGGTAGCTTCTCCAGTAAAGAAGCTTCTTTGAAGATTTCTCTTCCTTGAGGAAGAGATTAGGAAGGGGGGATCCCCGTGTCAACGCCCGAGACACCCGCAACGCCCGCAGCGCCCGCGGCGGCGGCGAGTGAGGTCTATCGGCGTTACCTGAGCGCGGTCATGTTCCATGGCCACGCCGGGGCCCGGGCCGTGGGTCTGGGTGCCACCGACCTGTACGCGCTGAACATCCTCGAGCTCTCCGGCGCCATGACCCCCGGCGAGCTGTCCGCCCGCACCGGGCTGACCACCGGCCCCACCACGCGCCTGATCGACCGTCTGGAGCAGGCCGGCTACGTGCGCCGCACCCCCGACGCCGCCGACCGACGCAAGGTCGTCGTCGAGCCGCTGGGTGCCCCCGCCGCCCTGGACGAGGTCCTGGCCCCCGCCCGCCGCAGCATCGGCGCCGTCATCGCCGGCTACACCCCCGAGCAGCGCGAGGTCCTCTTCGACTACTTCGCCCGCGCCGCCGACGCCTACCGGGAGGCCGCCGAGCAGCTGCGCGACGCCTGACGGTGGAACGCCGCACTCGGGGACATCGACGAATCGCTCAGCGACGACCCGCCCGTCGGCCTGTTCTACGGCCTCACGGCCGCGCCCGTGGCGGAGCCACGTCCCCCCGTCCCGTCCGGCCGTCGGGCAGAGCGTCCGCCGGCGCCACGGCGCACCGGCATCGGCCCCGCCGGCTCAGTTGAACGGCGGCTGCGGCCTCGGCGTACGCGGGGAGGACGTTGGCGATCACGTTCACGACGTTCATGCCGCTTTCCGCTCCCGCGCCGTCCCCAGACTGCTGCGGTGGCATCACTTCGTTCATGATCTGACCCTCGGTCAATCATCCGACGGAGCACATCCTTGCGCGGGATGCCGCTGATCGGCGCGGGTTTGGCCGAAGGTGGCCTGGGCGACTGCCTGCGACGTTGTCGCGGATCTCCGGCGGCACTCGCAGGTATCCGAGAAGAGGACCGACTCGATCGAGACCCGATCGGACTCGAACGGTTGTCGCCCGTTTCCTGTCGCGGGGTTCGCTCGTTGGGCCGGGATAGCACCCGATCGGGTACCCGATTCCAGTCATGATGGAGCCTCCCGTGCGGATTTCCGACATCGAACGCTGCGAGGTCCGGCCCGGACGGCTCGTCGAGTTCACGCTCAGTCCGGCGACGGTGGCGGCGGCCGCCGCACTGCCGGAGGACGTCCGGCCCCCGGCGTACATCCAGGAGTCACACATCCGCACGGCGCGATCGGTGGCGGACGACGGCCTGTCCGTCCCGACCTGGCTCGGCACGGCGTTCGACCTCCCGGAGCAGGTCGATCTCGACCTGCTGCAGGGGGCGCTGCAGGCCTGGACGCTCCGGCACGAGACGCTGCGCAGCGGCTTCCGCTGGACCGGCCCCGGCGGCGACGAGCTGCGCCGGTTCACGCTCGACGCCGACGCGGTGTCGCTGCACCGCACGGAACTCGGCGACTTCGCCGATCCGGCGGACCTGGTCCGGTGCCTGCGGGAGCGCTTCGACGCGGGCGCCAACGCGCTCGGCTGGCCGAACTTCGTCTACGCGGCGGTCGTCCGGCCCGACTCCACCAGCGTGTACACGGCCTTCGACCACAGCAACGTCGATGCCTACTCCCTCCAGCGTCTGCCCGCCGAGATCAGCGAGCTGTACGCGGCGGGGAGGGCGGGCCGCGTCGCGGCGTGCGCCCCGCCAGGCAGCTACGTCGACTTCTGCGAGCTGGAGCGGGCGGACGCGGACCGGATCGACGGCACCCACGCGATCGTGTCCCGCTGGCGGGAGTTCATCCGCCGCTGCGACGGGAGGCTGCCCGCCTTCCCCGTCGATCTCGGGCTGGAGCCGGGCGCCGGGCTGCCCACCCAGCGGCTCGCGCGCGAGATGCTCGTGGACGCGGATGCCGCCGCCGCGTTCGAGACGTACTGCCGGCCGTACGGGGGTTCCCTGGTCGGGGTGCTGGCGGCCACGGGCCTGATCGTCCAGGAGATCGGCGGTGTGTCCGTCTACCGCACGGTGGTGCCGTTCCACACCCGGACGAAGTCCCGCTGGTCGGACTCCGTGGGCTGGTACGTCGGCGGAGCACCGATCGAGGTTCCGCTGACACCCGGGCTGGACTTCCCCGGCGCCTTGGCGGCCGTACGCAACGAACTGCGCGCCAACCGTTCGCTCGCCCGGCTGCCCCTGGCCCGGGTGCTGCGGCTGCTCGGCACGGACTTCCGCCCCACCTCGCCGGACCTGTACTCGATCGTCTCCTTCATCGACACCCGGGACCTGCCCGACTCCGAGCTGTGGACCGAGCGGACCGCCTACGGACTGGTCAGGGTGTCCTACGGCGACCAGGTGTGCGCGTGGGTCAACCGGCTGCACGAGGGCCTGTGGTTCGCCAGCCGCCACCCGGACACCGAGATCGCCGGCAAGAACATGCGCCTGTACGTCGAGCGGCTGCGGGACATCGTCATCTCGGCGGCACGTCAGCCATGACCGGCGGTCAGCGCCGCCGTAGCCGCGCCGGCCGGTGCATTCCAGGCGATCGCCCGCGTGCGGAGGGTCCTGTGGCCGACTTCGCTGTAAGGCTGCTGACCTGCTAATATTCTTCTCGTCGCGAGGGAGATGATTCCTCGTCAGGCGTCAGCGGTGCTACCAGAGCACGTCCTACTTTCAGTAGGAAGAGTCCGTGCGACCCGGGCCTGGCGCTCCACTCAGGCGAGGCCGAGTACCCACCCGGGTACTCGGCCTCGCTGGCGTTCGCGGGTCGGCCGCGGGTCAACCGCGGCAGCCGCCGGAGCCGCCCGTCGGCTCGTGATGCGGCCGCCCGGGGAGCACCGCGTCCAGTTGCTCCTCCACCCTGCCGAACTCGCCGCTCCGGTAAATCGACTCGGCGCTGGACTCTCCCACAGGGGGAGAGTCCACCATGAGGGGCGTGCGCGACGAACTTCTCACCATCGGGCGCTTCGCCCGCCTGTGCCGCCTCAGCGTGAAGCAGCTACGGCACTACGACGACGTGGGGCTGCTGGCTCCCGTCCGCGTGGACGTCGGCTCCGGCTACCGCTGTTACGCACCCGAGCAGGCGCGTGACGCGCTGACCATCGCCCTGCTGCGCGAGATGGACCTTCCCCTGGCCGTGATCGCCCGGGCACTGGCTGCCGGGCCCGAGCGCAGGGCGGGGATCCTGCGTGCCGAGCGGGACCGGCTGGCCGAGCGGATCCGCAGGGACCAGGTCAGGCTGGAGATGTTGGAGCGGCTGGCAGAGGGCGGTCTGCCCGGCTACGAGGTGACCCTGGGCAGGGAACCGGAGCGACGGCTGGCGGTGCGGCGAGCGGTCTGCACCCCTGCGGAGATCGGGACCGGGGTCGGGGAGTGCGTGGGCCGGCTGCTGCCCGCGCTCGGTACGGCGGGCATCGCCTGGGAGCCGCCGTTGTGGGGGCCGTACCCGCTGGACCTGGAGGAGCGGGTGGAGACTTCCGGGCCAGGGGTGGTGCGGTGGGCTTCCACGAGGGCGGCCAGGGCTTCGCGTGCGGGTTCGGCGAGGGCGGCGGGGAGCTTGCCGAGGGTTTCGGCCGCTTCGGCGGTGGTGTAGGGGCGTCCGGGAGCAGGCAGTCGGCGAGCAGGAGGACGAGTCCGGTGTGGTCGCCGCGCCAGGAGCGGATCAGGTCCCAGGTGATGGCGATGGCGTCGTAGCGGGTGGCCGCGTCGGGGCTGCGGAGTTGGGCGGTGAGCAGGGCGCTGCCCTCCGCGGCCGAACCCGTCAACCGTCTTGGGAACGACCACGAGCAGCTCTGTCCGGCCCCACCCCGGAGGCCGCTTTCAGGGGTCGCCGTCGACTGCCGCTGCCGCGTGTGTCGTGGAGAATCCGCGTTTCGCCGGCCGCTTACCGCACCGGCGCGCTACGTTGGCGGCTGCCGACTGTGGGGAGAACCGTCGACATGACCATCGACCAGGCCGCCCTCGGCCGCGCGGTGAGCGCAGTTGCCGCCGCCGCGCACGCCGATGACGTGGCCGCGCTGTACCGGGCCGTGATGCCGCCGGCAGGAACCGACACACCACCGGCCGAGGCCACGGCCTGGTTCGGGACGCTCCTGATCCACCTGGCATTCACGGCGGCGACCGCTTCGAAGCTTGAATCGGGCTGCCCCCGGGACGTCGTCTCGGAGTGGATCGGGCGGGAGCTGGGCCCGCCGCCCACCCCGGCACTGCTGCGTGCCGCGGACCCCGGCCGCATCGACCACGTCGAAGCCGTGAGCGCCGCAGCGGACTACTCCCGCTACCACGAGTACGCCGTCGACCTGGTCCGGGTGGGCCTGACCGACCCGGACCAGGAACCCGACGGGCGAGGCGTCGACGCCCACTGCGCGGTGACGAACGACAAGGACGCGCGGATCACCGTGATGGCGATGCTCGGCCGTCTCATCCCCGTTCCCGGCGATCGAGAGTGACCTTGCCGCTCCGGAAGCAACAGGGGGCATCGGACCGCCACCGGGCTCGCGGCGACCGTCCGTGCTCGCAGAGCGGTGCAGGCGTGGCGGTGCTACGACATGCGCTTCGTCCCATTCCTCCTGCACGCCCTGTCGGGCACTGACCAGGACATGCACGACCTGCTCGACCGGCCGAACGAGCCGGTCCGGAGAAGTGCCGGCCAGGGTGGCTGCGCGGAGCGGCCGTCTCGTGGGCGTCAAGCCTGAACCGAACGAGGCGAGTGGGGCCGCTGCCCCCGACCCCGCCCGCCACGCCGCCAACTACCCGATGACCGCCCGCAACCGCCCTGGCTGGCCAAGCGCCACCTGCCCGCCCCGCTGGTGCCGGACCACCTCACCTCCTGGGCCGCCTACACCCTGCTGCGCCGGCCACACCCTGCTGCGCCGCCCGCCGATGGACGGGCTGAAGGCGTGGTGGGCCGGGTTCGTCGAGGGCATCCGGGTGCCGTGTCCGCCGCACCGTGCTCCACCGCATCGGATGGCCAAGCTGGGTCGGCCCCCGGTGTTCTGAGACCGGCCTTCCTAGGCTGTTGCCCGCTGGACACGGTAGCTCCAGCGGGTGAGTGACCTGACGATGGTTTCGGCACCGATGGGGTTGGCGCTGTGGACGAAGACAGCTCCGATCCGGAAGGGCTGTCCGTTGAAGGCGGCTTCTTCCAGGAGACTCACTACCGGCATGATGGTGTCGTCGCCACCGAGATCGTGGTCGAGCCACAGCTCGTCGATGAAGCCGTCGCGGTGCTCTTCCAGAAGCTGGACACCTTCGCGGCTGGTGCGGGCGATCCGCGTGGCCCGGGGAAGGGGGCGGAGGTCGTCTATGCCGAGGACGACGGGTACCGGCGAGGTGGGGGCTTCTTTCACTCGGTGATTGTCACAGCAGGAGAGCGCGATAGCCACGGAGTATTGAGGCCCTGCCGGGCGCGCCGTGCCACGTCAAGGTGAGGCAGCGGGCTCCTGCTGATCCGTCATGAGTGGGGCAGAGCCCGTCCAAGGCCCTTGGGGGGCGTCGACCTGGACCTGAGTGGTGGATTCGCGGCAGTACAGGGGCAGGCCTGTCGGTTCGGAGCAGGGAAGGACGGCCACCGGGCGATCTGGACGGACGAGGCCTGACGGCCGGCCCGACGGCCTGACGGTCCGGTCGAACCGACGGCCCGGCCGGGGTCATCCCTGCCCGGTGATCATCCTGAGCATGGCCCGCGCCGTGTTGTCTCCGAGTCGATCCCCTGGACGACCTCGAGCAGGGTCACGCCAGGCACCCGCTCCCACTGGTGCCCGGTCGGCAGGGGGGCGTTCTCTCCCGAAGCACGGGCTCGTTCGCTGCTGCCGTTGCGGCGCCGGCCAGCGCGGTCGCGGGAGAGTTCCAGGCTGTCAACTGGACATGCCGGTGCCCCCGAGGTCTTGTGAGCTCGGGGGGCACCGGCATGCTTCGGGTCGAGGTCAGCTGGTCTTGACCCATTCCTGGCAGGCGGTGGTCTTGAAGATCTTGTCGCCGGTCTTGATGGTGACGGTGGCGGGGCCCTGGACGGTGTCGTTGGCGATGATGGATCCGACGCCGTCGCCGCCGTTGTTGCGCTCCCAGTAGCACATTCCGATGCCGCCGGGCTTGGGGCCCTTGCTCTTGTAGGTGCCGGGCTGGATGTCGGTTCCGACCTCGTAGCTGCCGTCGCCGCCGATGGTGCTGCCCTTGGGCTTGTCGGGCGTAGGAGCAGCGGGGGCGGCTGCCGTCACGGTGACGGTGGCGGCAGGGAGAGGTGCGGGCGCGGCGCCCGCAGCGGCCGGAACGGTGACGGTGGTTGTGGCCGTGGGTGCGGCGGTCGGAGTGTCGTTCTTCTTGTTTCCGCCTCCGGCCGCGCCGAGGGCGATGCCGAGGATGAGGGCGGAGGGGGCGACGAAGCGGACCTTGCGGTAGACGGGGCGCTTGGCCGGGGCGGTCGGCTGCAGGGTGTACTGGTCGCCCTGGACGGGGGTGGTCATGAGGAATGGTCTTCCTGTGAAGGTGGTGCGTGGACAACGCGCGCCAGCCTTGCGCATCCCTGAGTGGCATCGGGGGCAAGTGACCGAAACGTAGCCCAAAGGGGGATATTCCGTGGTTGTGGCGGTGGGATCAGTCCTCCCCGCACCCGCAGGGGTCAGCCGCCCGCGCACCCCTACTCGGAACCGCCGACAGGTCCTCCCCGTGGAACAGGTACTGACCGGCCGGCAGGTTGATCACTTCTCCTGCGACAGGCGCAGGCCCATCGTGGAGAGGACCACTGCGATCTTCTCGCGTAGCGTTTCGGCGTCCGCCTGGGTGCCGTGCACCAGCAGGCACCAGTCGTCCGCGTACCGGACCAGCCGGAAGTTGGGCAGACTGCGGCGTCGACGCCTCCGACGCTCGTAGACATCAGATCCGGGCCCTCCTGGAGTCTGGGCGATGAACTCGTCCAGGACCGAGAGAGCCACGTTGCTGAGCAACGGCGAGAGGATCGAACCCTGCGGAGTGCCGGTGTCGTTGTCCCGCAACAGGCCGTCCTCACCGAGGATGCCCGCCTTGAGGAACGCCTTCACCAGAGCCAGAACGCGCTTGTGTCCGACTCGCGCCCGCATCCGGTCCATCAGGGCCGTGTGCGAGATCTCGCCGAAGCAGGCTTTGATGTCGCCTTGAACGATCCACTCGTACTTCTTGGACGTGAGATGACGCACCTCGGCCACCGCGTCATGGGTCCGGCGGTTCGGGCGGAACCCGTAGGAACAGGGAGGAAGTCCGCCTCGAAAATCGGCTCCAGAACCAGCTTCAAGGATGCCTGCACCACCCGGTCAGTGATCGTCGCGATCCCCAGGCGACGCAACCTGCCGCCCGCCTTGGGGATCATCCGCTCCCGCACCGGCAAGGGACGGAAACTACGGTCCTTGATCTGCGACCGCAGCATGCCGAGGAACTCCTCGACACCCGTTCCCAGCGCGATTTGACGACGCCGTGCGTCCGTCCACCCCGGCCGTAGGTGCACCCTTGTTTCCCCGCACACGATCCCAGACCACCAGAAGGAAGCCCGGATCGGCTACGAGATTGAACAGGTCGTCGAACCTGCGATGAGGATCATCACGAGCCCAACGGTGCAGCTTGGTCTGGATATCCAGTACCCGCAGCTCCGCCCCGAACAGGGCGGACTCCAGATCGTCGGTGTTCACCGGCGATGACCTCCTGACCTTCCAGTACTTCAGCCACTGACTTGCCGGCCCCCTTGGCCCTGCGACCGGCTTTCCCGGCCTCCTTGACGGGTCGTTACTCCCGCGACTACTACGGGGCCTCCGCCCCACCCACGGCCATCAGTCGGCAATGGACCTGCCCACCACCGCACTGGCTGTACGGCGGCTCGGGCGACCGGGGATGGTTCCCACGTTCACCACAAAATCGATCGGTCAGGGAGGCATCCAGCTCTACTCCGGCAGCATCGCCACGCCTACGCCGCAGGCTTTCAACGTGGCATCCCCACCGGAAGAGAGACCCGGCTTCGGAGTTGACCGCCCGTCCGAAGACGGCCGTGTCAAGCACTGCACACCGGCCCGTATCCACCAGGTTTGAGCCGGCCACCTGCTTACGGAGCTTCAACCACTGGTTTGCTCTCGCTACACCTTCTGACCTCGCTAGACGGACCCGCACCGTCCGGTAGTCCCGGCACGTCCCGCCGTTGTCGGGGCTGCTTGCTGCCCTCCCCGGCGTTCCCCGGATCAGGCTGCCCCTGCTTCACCAGACCGCTGCGACGGTCCGGCGGAGAAGGTCTTTCACCTCCACTCGATCGTGTGGTACTTCGTGGCGCACTCCCCTGACAGGTGACCTCGACCGCTTGCCGAAGGACCTTGACCGCAGGTCCGATCCCTCATCCGGTCAAAGTGTCTGATTCGCCCGCCCGGTTGTCGGGCCGCCGGTCTCGCCGCACCTTGTCGGTGCGGTGAACGTCGGGTTGCTGCCGGTCAGGTCGCAGCTGGCCGCCCAGAGGCGTGCCGCAGTCGTGGAATCGGCGAGGTGGTTCCAGAGGGGTTCGGTCCTGGGGGTACCGCGCAGCCCGAACGCCCGCGGACTCAGCATCTGGCCGCCGCGCACGCTCGGGTCGAGTACGGCCCGGACGGCGGGCCATGCGGCGGCGTCCTTGCCCTGGACGGCCAGGCCGAGCGGCAGATGGCTCAGCCGCTCGCCGGTGGTCCGGACGTGGACCGGCGGGCGCGAGGGGGTGAGGGAGTCGAGTGCGCCGCCGGGGTGGACGAGCACGCTCAGTGTCGTGCTGGCAATGGCACGCAGACGGCGGTCCAGTTCGAGGGCGAAGACCATCTGGGCCAGCTTGGAGCGCGCATAGGCACGCTTCGGCCGGTAGTCGTGCGCGTTCTGGAGATCGTCGAGGTCCAGGCGTTCGGACTTGGCCGCGAAGCTGCCGATGGTGACGATCCGGCTCCCCGGGGTCGCCGTGAGCAGGGGGCCAGGTGGTGGGTCAGCGCGAAGTGCCCCAGGTGGTTGGTCGCGAACATCAGCTCGTGGCCGTCCCTGGTCTCACGACGCGGCGGGTGGTCGAGCGCCACGCCGGCGTTGCGGACGACCGCGTCCACGGACGCCTTGATCGAAGCGAGGTCGGCCAGGTCCAGGGGCACATGCTTCACCCCGGCACCGGGCACGCGCGAGCCGATGGAAGCGATCGCGGCCTCGGCCTTCGCCCGGTCGCGGCTCCCGAGGACGACCGTGGCCCCGGTGCCGGCGAGCTGCTCGGCGACGAAGTACCCGATACCCGCATTGCCGCCGGTGACCAGGAAGCTCTTTCCGCGGGCATGAGGCAGTCGGTGAACGTCCCATTGCGGGGCCTGGGGTACGGATCGCATGGCGGTCTCCCGGAAGCTCGGAGTGGTCTCAAGGAGAGCGGGCCCGGCACATGAAGCTGCGGGCTCCGTACGGCGGCGGCCCAGGAGGCGGAACTTGGAGCAGGGGCGGCCGCTGGTCAGGCAGACCAGTACGGGTCGTCGTACGTGGCGAAGACGTCCGGATTGCCGTTGGCCACGACAGGGTCGGGTGTCGGGGTGCCGAACAGGTCCCGGCCGTCGGGCACCGGGATCGGGCTGACAGTGGCCTCGATGTCGATGTCCCCGGCGGAGCCGATGCCGATTCGCACGGTGAGACCCTCCGCGGTGGTGGCGGACACGGCCTGCCCGGCGGGCCCTGCTTCGACGCGGTAGCCCTTGGCCGTCCACACGCTCCGCACCGTGTCCAGCAGGGTGGCGTACTTGGCGGGGCCGACCTTGGTCATGATGTGGCGCTTGCGGGAGGCTTTGGCGTAGCCGAGGGAGTGTGCGTTCAGGCCGGAGGAGTACTGCTCCCTGGTCTCGGGCCAGGCATCCCAGTACCGCAGCGCCGGCTGCACGTTCGAGGTCGCCTCGTCCAGCAGGGCGTTGAGCTTCTGCAGGGCCTGCGCGGGCGCCATGAGCGGGGCCGTCGCCGTCGGGTCCGGGCGGGCGCCGTCGTTGACGGCGGCGGTGAAGGCGCCGCAGGCCGTCAGACTCAGCAGGAGCGCGAGGGGCACGGCGGCCGCGGCGAGGCGCCGCGTCAGCAGCCTGCCGGGTCGCGGGGCGTTCGAGGGCACGGCGCCGACGGGTGACGAGCGGCTGGGGGGATGCTCATCATTGGCCCTGCCTCGTGACGTGGTTGTACGTGCCGGCCAAGAATTGGCCGATGTTGTTGACCCAGACTGCGGCGTCGTCCGGTGCGGGGTCCTTCTTCGGCTCGTCCGTGTAGTGGGAGTGCGAATCGAAGGACAGCGGCGCGCGCCGGCGTACGCGTTCATGGACTACGGTCCCCCTGTCAGCTGTCCTGCGTCTGCTCACAGAACAGCGCCACCGCACCTGCGCTGCGGTGCGCTTGGCTGCACGCATGAGCGATTTGTTTGTGCGGGTGAACGTAGCAGACCGGGACCATGACTCGTCCGGGCGGACCAGGCGGGCGGACCGCAGCTGATGCACGGTGCCTCGCCGCCGATCGCATGCGACGCCAACTGACGGCGCGGACAGGGGAGGCCAGCTCCGGAGGGTGAGAAGGACAGGCTGAGCCGGTCTGTATGCCGCCGAGGTGCGGGTGGCCCACAGGTGCGGATCGTCAGCCAGACGCTGGCGGCAGTAGTCCACGGACGGCACGAACGTATCCGGGCCCGGCGCCGGTGCTCGGGCACCCGCTCGCCGTTCGGGTAACCGCGGATCGTCTTGCGGGTCAACGCCCAGGTGCCGGGCGATGGCCGAGCTGGACCAGCCCTGTCGACGCAGTGCGTGCGCATCCACGTCTTCGTCTCGCGTCAGCACCCGGCCCCCTGAACAGGCCGAACTCGTTGCGAGTGCAGGCTTTCCGGCTGTGCGCGAACCAGCCGGACGCGCCGGTCGAGATCGCGCGATGGGTAAGGAGAGCACGCGAGCAGGTTCGGCAGCCCCCGGAGTGGGGGGATCGGAAGGACGTGACTCCGACGGTCCGCCCCTTGACCTGCTCAGACGGCGGAGGCTGCGTGAGCTCCGTTGCCGAACCACCACTCGACCCCATCGACGCCTGAGGCCCAGGTATCCATGACGCGTTCGATCGCAGGCAGGCCAACCGCTCGGCCGACAGTTACGACGATGAACCGTAGGTCTGCCGGCGCCTCGGCTATGCCCGCGAGCTCCCCGACCGCCTCCCTGAGCACCGCAAACGACTCGGGACTCAAGTGCCCGTGCCCAGCTGCCTGAACGCACAGGTTCTCGCCCTGTTCGACAACCTCGAAGTGGCCGTCATCGGCGACTCGCAGCACGTCACCTGCCGCACATCCGAGCACCATGCCCGGACTTCCTGCCAGTTCGAACAGGTCCGACTGCACCAGGCGGGCTGGCAGCACCTCGAACACCTGGTGCCCGGAACCGGCGTGACCAGCCAGGAGGCGTATGTGGGTACTGGTCGGCGACTGAGGATCGGACGTCATGTGTGTGATCGTCCCACAAGCCTCCGACCACAGCCCCAAGGGCCAAGATCCGAAGGTGAAAGGTGGGAACCGAGAGAGAGCAGGTCTGGCCGGTACCCGAGCACGGGGTGGGGAATTCAACGAGCCAGCCCTATCAGTGACTCCGATCCCGAGGGACGGCCGCGGGTGAGGCATGTTCGGGTCGCCTTGGCGGCCGTCGCGCGCTCGGCCAGCAGCACGGTGGGCTGGAGGGCGGGTCAGGTGCCCGCAGCTCTGCAGGATCTGGACCCGCTGAGCGTGGGCCACCGCTGCCCTGGCTTCCCTCACCCACTGGGGGCCGGTGCGCATGGGCATGGCGTCGACCCTGCGGATGCCGGCCGCCCGCCGCAAGCGGACCGTCTCGGTGCCGCTGGCTTCGGATTGGTCCGCCGACCTGCTGGTGACCGCCATTGGCCGCCGAGACGCCGCCGACGTCAAGGGGCAGGGCGGTTCTTTCCTAGCCGGGGCCAAGCGCGCAAGCTGTCGAGGTGTCAAGGATCGTTTGTCCATTGTGGCATGGTCGGTTTGGCGAGAGCCGCTGCCGACTCGGAGCCGATGGTGCGTGGACAGGGCGTCCGATCCTGGGGCATGGGCAAGACCCGCTCGCAGGCAGGTAGAGAGTGCGAGGTGACAGGGGTCGTAGTGGTCACGCACTGGCAGCCGCTTCGCCGAGGGTGATCGCGCCAGCGGCAGCGGGGCTCGCGGTCTGTTCTCGCACGGATGACCACACCGGGGCGGTGTCGCGCTCGAGACCGCCCGGACGACCGAGCTGCGCCCCGAGGAAACCCGAGTACCTGGTCCGTCCCGACTGAGTAGCCGTGCTGATGCGCGGTCCCGGTTCGGCACGGTGGAATCGGGCCATGGACACCCTTCCCACCGGATCCGCGTCGCGGTCACATGACCGCGACGCGTGGAAGTTTCCGCTCGTCGCGACGGTTCTGCTGCCGGTCTGCCAGATCCTCTACTGGTACTTCGTACTCGTGCGCGCGGTCACGGTCGACCAGTGCGTGCCACGGGGTGCCTGCGGGCGAGACTGGGGCTCGCAATACGACGCCGCCCATGGCCTGATGTGCGCGCAGGTGGTGCTCGTCGCGGCCGCCTGGATGCTGCCGCGCCGGATGCGGTGGGCTCCTTGGCGCTTCGTCGCGTCCGCTGTGAGCGTGATGTGTGGCCTGGCGTGCAGCGTGGTGATCCAGAACTTCGGTTGAGGGCGAGGGCGAGGGCGTGGGCGAGGGAGGGCAGGGGCACGGACGAGCGGCAGGCGGAGCACGAGCGGGCCGCCGTTCGAGCGCGGCTCGACGGCCCGGTGTGAGCCATCCGGAGCTTCGCGGGGCACGTCACACGAAACGGAGCCGGTGCGAGCCGTCCCGGGCCCGCACCGGCTCCGTCCGCGTCCTCCTGTCAGTGGGAGTTGACGATCCAGCCGATGAGCTCCCGGGCGAGGTCCGAGGCGACCACCACGGCGACGCGCTCGATCACGGCCGTGGCGATGCGACGGAGGCCGACGGCCCGCCGGCCGCGCTGCTCGCCCTTGTCGTTGGTGCGGGAATCACGGGTCATGACAGCTCCCGAGGTGCTCGTGCCGACCGCCGGTGCGGCCGGGTCGGCTGCCATGACCCCGTTTCCGGGGAGTTTCCGGCGAAGGCCCACCCGCGCCCGGAACGGCCAACTAGCCTGGTCAGCAGGGTCGGGAGAACAGTTCCGGAGTGCCTCATGGCCCGGACGGCGAGAAGGCTGGGGCGGGATGGCGACGACTGCGAGCGAACGGTTCTGGAAACAGCTGCGGCACGCGTACGACGAGGCGGGCAAGCCGACGCTGGCCCTGCTCACCGGCCTGGCCGACCAGCGCGGGCTCCCGAAACGGGGGGCCGGTCGGTCCGGGCAGTACGCCGCCGGGGCCTCCACGGTCCACGACTGGCTGAGCGCCAAGTCCGTACCGGCGCCCGAGTACAGGACCCACTTCCTGGCCGTCGTGCGGTTCATCGAAGCCCGGGCGCAACAAAGGGGCTCCGGGTACCGGCCTGTGCCACCGGGGCTTTGGGAGGAACTCCTGATCAGAGCACGGGCCGATCGCGAAGCCGCTCGCGGAGGACGCCCCGCGACCAGGAGTGAGCCCGAGATCCCGGCGCCGGTCACGCTCCCGGAGCCGCCCGCCGGCTTCACCGGGCGTGAGTCCGAGCTACGCGAGACCCTGGGTTGGCTCGACCCCCACACCGACCTGATCCAGGCCGACGACGAGCGGCGGGTATCCGCGGTCTCGGTGGTCACCGGGATGGGCGGGGTCGGAAAGACCGGGTTCGCTGTGCACGTGGCCCACCGGGCGAGGAAGTGGTTCACGGCCGGAGCGCTCTTCGCGGACCTGCGCGGATACGTTTCGGGCCGACCGGAGGACTCGGGAGCGGTCGCCGACCGGTTCCTGCGGGCACTGGGCGTCAAGGACAAGGACCTGCCGCGCACCCTCGACGGCAAGTGCGACGCCTGGCAGATGGCCCTCCAAGGCCTCGCCCGAGACGGCCGCCCCCTGCTGGTGGTGCTGGACAACGTGCGGACCAGCGGTCAGGTCTCCCACCTGCTGCCCCCACCGCCCCACCGGGCGATCGTGACCACCCGGCACCGGCTTTCCGGGCCGCTGGCGTCCGCCCGCCGCGTCGATCTCGCTCCACTGGCCACGGACGATGCTGTCGCCCTGCTGGAGCGGGTGCTGTCCGAGGAGAACCCGGACGACACCAGGGTCGTCGACCAGCCCGCCGACGCCCGCCGTCTGGCCGAGCTTTGCGGGGGCCTCCCGCTGGCCCTGCGCATCAGCGCGTCGCTGCTGCGCGACGAGCCGGCGCGCCCCCTCGCCGGCCAGGCCGCGGAGCTCGGCGATGCCCGCACCCGTCTGGACGTCCTGCACTACGACGACGCCGACGAACACGGCAGGCCGATGGCTGTCCGCGCCACCTTCGAACTCTCCTACCGGCACCTGACGGGGCAGCACCAGAAGGCGTTCCGTCTGTTGGCTGCGGCCCCCGGCCCGGACATCTCGACGGAATCCGCCGCCGTGCTTCTCGGGGAGGCCGGGTCCCGACGTCTGTTGGCCGACCTTGCCCGCGCCCAGCTCCTGCAGAGCGCCGGCGAGCGCTGGTCCATGCACGACCTGATCCGGCTCTACGGCGACGAAAGCGGACGCCGGCATGCCGAGGAGGACGGACGGGAAGCCGCGCTGACCCGGCTGTTGGACCACTACCTCGGTGTCGCCCGGGCAGCCGCCACCCACCTGGTGCTGGAAGGCGCCGTCGAGCCGGACTCCCGCGACGACGTCTTCGCCGGCCCGGAACACGCGATTGCATGGTTGGAGACTGAGCGGGCGAACCTGACGGCGGCCTCGGACACGGCCACGACGCTGGGGCATCCCGCAGGCACGGAACTGTCGTTCGCTCTCTTCCTGTTTCTGAAGAGGCGCCGGTACACCGAGGACGCGCTCGCGGTCTCCGGCAATGCCGTCAAGAGCTTTCGGGCGTCAGGCGACCGGGTCGGGGAACACCGCGCGCTGTGCAACCTCGGCGCGGCCTTGGCCGACGGGCGGCGGTTCCAGGACGCGGCCGATGCCTTCACGGCCGCCGTCGCCATCTGCGAGGAGAGCGGAGACTCCGAGGCGAAGGCCACGGCCTTGGTCAACCTTGGGACCGCCCTGTCACTGTGCCGTCGCTATGACGAGGCACTCAGGGCGTTGGATTCGGCGGGCGGCATATTCCGGGAACTCGGCCGGGTCCAGGATGAGGCGCGGACGCTCTGCAACATCGGACACGTGCTGATTGACGTGGACCGGCTCGACCTCGCCGTCAACGCTCTCAACGCGGCAGCCGCCATGTTCCGAAAGGACAGCAACCGCCTCGGTGAAGTCCAAGTGCTGGGCCACATGGGGCGCGCCTTGTCCCGCATGGGCCGGTACGACGAGGCGATCAAGGCCGTGCGCTACCAACTCGTGATGTGCGAGGAGATTGGCGATGACGCCGGCCGGGGAGTCGCTTCGAACAGCCTCGGGGTCGAGCTGGTACGCGTCGAGCGGTTCACTGAGGCTGCGGAGGCCTTCAGGACCGCTGCGGCCGTCTACACGGAGGCGGGTGACCTCCGTCTCGTCGGCAGCGCGCTGGGAAACCTGGGGGCGGTCCTGCGTCGCCAGGGGCAGTTCGATCAGGCGATCGAGGCGCTCACCGCCGCCGCTGCCGCTTGCAGGGAAGCGAGCGACTCCGACGGCGAGCGGACCATGCTGCTCAATGTGGCCGTGACCCACAACGAGCGCTGGAGGCGGCGGAGCTCCGGGGCCATAGGAAGCCAGCACGCGGTCGTCTGGTCGTCGGAGGATTCGGGCGCGGAGGCTGGACCGTTCCGATGAGCGGACGCGTGGTGGCCGCGAAGCCGCTGGGACCGTGAGCCGGGAGGCGGTGACCCGGACTCCGGCCTGGGCGCAGTGACGAGAGCTGAGCCCCACGAGTGGCGGGACGCGCGCGGGCTCCGCGTTGCTCCTGTGCGACATCCCTCGAGTTCCCCTGAGTCCCGCTGAGGTCCTGAGCCCGTGGCCAGGGGGTTCTTCCTCGTTCAGGTAGTCGGCTGCCTTGTGACGTAACTTCGGGATTCCGATGTGCTTGAAGCCCGAGCGTCGGTCCCGCAGCTCGGTCACCCAGGGCCCGGCCCTGTCCCGGGTTGGCCTGCAGGGAGGATCGGAGCGGCCAGTAGTGGGAGCAGTCCGCCGACGGTGAGGTGGTTCGGGACGCGGCCGGAGGCTCGGAGTTCCTGCAGGTCCGGTGTCCGCGCTCTCGCCCGAACGCTTCAGTGTCGGCGGCGGTTGAGCACCCCGATGAGAGTGGCAAGGTCGGCGGCACCGGCCGGGTCGTCTGCGTAGCGGGTGGTCTGGAGAGGGCCGACCTCAGGAAGGACGATGTCCTCCCGGGCCAGAACATAGAGGCTTCGCCATCTTCGAACGTGCTGGTCAGAGGGGCTGGTGTGACACTCGGTCGGGGTGCTCGTGCTGGTCGCGGGCGGGAGTGGCGATCCTCGGGCACCGCAACGCGCAGATGTCGGCCACCTACTCTCACATCAGCGACCCCGTCCTGAAGGATCAGTACGAGAAGGTCATCGCCGCCGGCGGCCGGATCGCGGGCCCCGCCGCGGAGGAGCTGCTCAGCAGCCGAATCGGCGAGGACACTCTGAACTGGCTCAAGAGCAACTTCTTCAAGACCGAATTCGAACTGGGACACTGCCTGCGGGCACCCGCCGAAGGACCCTGCGAGTGCGACCTCTACCTCCGCTGCTCGCAGTTCCTCACCACCAGCGAGTACGCGCCACGCCTGCGAGCCCGACTGTCCCGAGAGCAACAGCTCGCCCAAGACGCCATCGAACGCGCCTGGCCCCGCGAGGTCGAACGTCACACCGCCATCGCCGACCGCATCCGGAGCCTCCTTGCGGACCTCGGCGAGAGTCCCGAACCCGCCCTTGGCGATCACTGCTGAACCGACCCGGGCCAGATCGGATTGAAGAACTGGGTGGACAGCCGGACGGCAACGGCTCAAGGTGGTCGGCATGCTGTCTCTTCGGGGCACCCCCAGTTCGGTTCGCCGCCGGATCCCGCTCACCAAGGCGGAGCGCGTCCTCGTGCTCGACGAGTTCAACGCCGCCGTGCGGTGCCCCGACGCGCACGGCGGGCTCGCGTGCTTGCCGCTCTTCCTCGATGCCCTCGCCCAGGACGAGGACCGGCCCGACGGCACGCGGTGGATCGTGGACGACAACGCGCGGTTGGATATGGCGGCATTGCTGCGCTACTGCTTTCCCCAGCCGGAGATTCACGTGGTGGCCGCGGAGTATGGCGCCGCAGCTCACAAGCGTGGCTGGCTCCGTCTCGATCGAGCCTTGCGGACGGACGAGTACACGAGCGTCGTCGAGACAGCCGAAGGCTGGGCGGAGACCGACCGCACGCTCGACGATGTTCTGGATGCGTATGGTCGGCCCTCCGCGATCTTCGGCGAGGAAGGTCCGCGTTCGGCCAAGACCCTTGGCTACGCTTCCGGCGATCGGACCTCTCCGCTCGCTGTTTTCCACTTCGGCGAGGCCGGAGACGTCCCATCAGCACGCCTGCTCGCCTTCCGGTGCGGTGACGACATGTTCGGAGCGAGCATGAGCTTCACTCCGTTCGGCGACGTCCTTGCTGATGAGCGCGAGCGGCGGCAACACTGACCCGGCCACTCTCACGCGCGCAAATTCGTCCAGATAAAGGTTGATGTGGGCTACCTGGAGCGGCGATTGGCGGGCGAGGAGTTCGTCGGTGACGGGGAAGCCGTCGGCCGCGAGCTGCTTGGCCGCGAGGTCGAGGCAGAGGCTGTTCCACACAGCCACGGCATTGAGCGCCAGGCCGAGCGCGCCCGGTCGAACAGTGCCCGCGGCCCCTCCACGTACGCCCACACCCGCGCCGCCGGGAACGTCCGCACCTCCCGCCCCACAGCACCGCGAAGCCGAGCCGGTGGTTGCTGAAGACCTCGGGGCCGGCCGGGGTTGTATGGCTGCCGGTGCCGGTGCCGGTGCCGGTGCCGGTGCCGTGGCCGGGGCTGTGAGCGGGAGTTGCCCGGCCCAGCCCGGGCTCTTCCCGGGTCGGGGCTGGTCAGGTGTAGTGGTCGAACAGGGCTTGGAGGTAGTCCTCGAGGCGGTTGGTGAGGACGGTGGGGGTGAGGTCGGTGCGGCCGAGTTCGTGCCAGGGGGTGGCGACCTTTTCTGCGTCGGGGGCGAAGGCGAGGGCGTCGAGGAGTCGCCAGTAGAGGTGGTCGTGGTTGTCGGCGAGGGTGGCGCCTGTTGCGGTGTAGCGGTCGGCGAAGTCGAGGCCGGCGGTGGGGCCGTGGAGGAGGGCGAGGGTGGTGGAGCAGTGGGCGACGTCGAGGTCTGCGGGGCCCCAGGAGGTTTCGACCCAGTCGACGATGCCGCTGATGGCGAGTGTCGGGCCGGTGCCGGTGAACAGGACGTTGCCGGGGTGGAAGTCGCGGTGGAGGAAGCAGGGGCGGGTGACCTGGGGTGGCTCACGGCGGATTGCTTCCACTGCGCGTGCCCATAGGGCGGGGCGTGTGGTGTGCGTCGGGATTCGGACGAGGTCGGGGGCGGTCCATGCCTGCCAGGTGCGCGGACGCTGCTCGTCGGTGACGTGCAGGGCGTGGATCGCGGCGAGTTGGGCGGCGAGCAGGTCCGCGCGGCGATGGGTGTCCGGGTCTTCGGCCACCCGTACGGTCCCGGGCAGGTGCGTCATGACGAGTGACGGGTGATCGCACGCGGTGCCGTGTTCGTCGAGGGCGTGCAGTCGTGCGGCCGGGAGGGCGCCCGTTTCCAGCAGGCGCAGCACGGCGGCTTCGCGGGCGAGCATGGCGGGGGCGTGGCGGCGGTAGAACGGTTTGACGAAGGAGCGCAGGACCAGCGCGTACGCGCCCGCGTTGCCGTCCCGGTCCGCCCCGTCGGGGCTCACGCCGTCGGGGTCCGCGCCGTCGGGATCCGGGCTGACGGGGCGTTGGACGTCCAGGCGGCGCATCCGGGAGGTCCAGCCGCCCTTGAGCTCGGTCACCCGGGTGATCTGGTCGCCGGGTCCGAGTGTCTCCTGGACGAAGCGCAGGGTCGCGGCCCAGTCCTGCCCGCCGTCGGTACTGCCGTGCGTACTGCTGTCCGTACCACTGTCGTGTCCGATCACGGGCCAGAGCCTACGCGCCCGTGCCCGCCCCTCCCGGAGCGGGCCGTGACGGTGGCCCAACTCCCTTGCAATCACGGCCCGCAGGCCGTTATTCCGATGGTTGTCGAAGTTTGACAGGGCGGGGCGCGCCCGCTTGGGTGGGGAGGGCGGGCGTGCCCGAAGGGGCGGGAGGCGACTGCAGTGCCGCCTGCGTGCCAGCACACCGGCACGCCCGGACACCGGCACGTCCGTACGTCCGTACGTCCGTACGTCCGTACGTCCGTTCACCGAGCACCGCACGTCCGTTCACCGAGCACGAGCAGGGGAGTCGCGTCATGCCCAGGATCGTCGTTTTCGAGGCCACCGGGGGGCCGGAGGTATTGACCGTCACCGGGTGCGCGATGCCCGAGCCCGGGCCGGGTGAGCTGCGTCTGCGTGTCGCGGCGATCGGTCTCAACCGGGCCGAGGCCCTTTTCCGCGCCGGTACCTACATCGAGGAGCCGAAGCTCCCCGCCACCCTCGGTTACGAGGCCTCCGGGACCGTGGACGCCGTCGGCGAGGGTGTCACCGGCTTCGCCGTCGGCGACGCGGTGGACACCGTGCCCGCCTTCGACCTCAACGACTACGGCGTCTACGGCACGCACGTCCTGGTCCCGGCCCGTGCCGTCGTCCACCGTCCTGCGGGCCTGGGGCCGGTCCAGGGCGCCGCCGTGTGGATGCCGTACCTCACCGCCTACGGCGCCCTCGCCGAGGACGGCCACCTGCGCCCCGGCGACCACGTCCTGCTCACCGCCGCGGCCTCCGGTGTGGGCCTGGCCGCGATCCGCACCGCCCGGCGGCTGGGCGCGATCCCCATCGCCACCACCCGCACCCGCGCCAAGGCCGCGGCCCTCCTGGACGCCGGCGCCGCCGAAGTGATCGTCACCGGCGAGGAGGACCTCGTCGAACGCACCCTGGCCGCCACCGGCGGAGCGGGCGTGCGCACCGTCTTCGACCCCGTCGCCGGACCCGGTGTCCTCACTCTCGCCGAGACCCTCGCCCCCGGCGGACGCCTGATCGTCTACGGCCGCCTGGACGCGCGCGACACCCCCCTGCCGGGCCAGGACACCTTCGCCCCCGTCACCAGCCGCTTCTACTCCATGCACGACGTCACCCGCGACGACGAACGCCTGCGCCGTGCCCGTGCCTTCGTCACCGCGGGCCTGGCCGACGGCACCTTCGTTCCCGTTGTCGACCGTGTCTTCGAGGGTCTCGACACCGTCGTCGAGGCCCACCGCTACCTGGAGGCCGGTACGCAGACCGGCAAGATCGTGCTCACCGTGGATGACTGACGGCCGACGGCTGACGGCTGACGGGTTGTTGGCCGGGGGTGGTGTGACGTCAGGACGGTGCGGTGTCCGTGGTGTCTCGGGCTTCCGCGTCCGCGGCGGCTACCACTGCGGACAGCAGGCCGGGGAAGCGGCGTTCGAGTTCCTCGGTGCGCAGGGCGTTCATCTTGGTCGTGCCGACGTAGTACTGGCGCAGGAGTCCGGCTTCGCGCAGCACGCTGAAGTGGTGGCTGGAGGTGGAGCGTCCGACGGGCAGGTCGAAGGATCCGCAGCTCAGGTCGTCTACTGCGTGTGCGAGGGTCCGTACCACCGACCTGCGTGCCGGGTCAGCGAGTGCCTCCAGTACCTGCTGGACGCTCACGTCCTCCACGCCAGGGTGCTCGATCACCCGTGCTGCCACGCGTGCCCGTCCCACGCCCACCACCCCTTCCCACCGCTCGACCCCCGTCCGCTAGATGTCCAAAGGCCGCGCCGTGCGCGCGACTTCACGCCCCGACGCTACTACGCCCGGCGCCCGTGCCACGCCGACCGCAACACCTCCGCAACACGTCCGAGGGAACGGGGAGGGAGCAGCGGGCCCCCGCATGCGGTGCCCGGCGGGTGCGGGGGAGGGGCTTGCTGATGGTGCCGTTGCCCCAGACGGTGGTGTTCGTCATCATGCGTCCGTCCAGCGACACTGCGGCGAATTCCGGCACGAGGCGCGTGGTGAACAGCGTCGCCATCCCGCCCAGTGATTGCCGTGTCGACGGGTGCCGGGGTGCGGGGCCGGTAGGCTCGTCGCCGGGTCCGTGCGACGTGGGGCACGGGGCGGGACGGCGCGGGTCAGAGAGAGGTGGACAGCGCCACGTGGCGCCACTGCTCCAGCTCACGCCGTACCAGCTCCAGTTTCGCCTCGACGCGTTCGACCGCGTCCGACCCCAACTGCAGCCGCAGCGGGGGCTGCGCGGCCTCGGTGACGTCCACGATGGCCCTGGCGGCCTTCACCGGGTCACCCGGCTGGTACCCGTCGGCGCGGGCCAGCGCTTCGCGCACCGGCCCCGCGCCCGCGGTGTAGTCGGCGATGGCGGCCGGCTCGGTGCGCAGGCTGGAGGCGTTCAGGAAGTCCGTGCGCAGCCCGCCCGGTTCGACGATCGTGACCCGCACGCCCAGCGGGGCCAACTCGGCGTGCAGCGCCTCCGAAATCCCCTCGAGGGCGAACTTCGACGCCCCGTACAGGCCGACCGCCGGCGCGGTGGCGAACCCGCCCACGGAACCGATGTTCACGACATGCCCGCACCGCTGCGCACGCAGCACCGGCAGCGTCGCCCGCAGCGTGTTCAGCACACCGAACACGTTGACGTCGAACAGCGCCCGCACGGCCTCGTCCGACGTCTCCTCCACCGCGCCCACCAGACCGTGGCCGGCGTTGTTGACCACGACGTCGATGCGGCCGAACCGCTCCAGCCCCGCCTCGACGGCGGCCGCCGGCTGCGCCGGATCGGTCACGTCCGCCTCCACCGCCAGCAGGGCCTCGGGCCGGTGCGGGTACGCCGCGAGCACCGCCGAAGCGTCCCTGGCCGCCGCGACCACCTGGTGCCCGCGGCCCAGCGCCTCACGGACGATCTGCGCACCGAGCCCCCGCGACGCCCCCGTGACGAACCACACGCCCATTGCTCTCTCCCCTGGTTACGCCGACCCGAGCGGCCGACGGCCCGACGCTAGACCCTAGAGTCGGGTCTAGATCAACAGCATCGACGGCATCGACGGACTGCATCGAGGGCCGTGTGACGGAAGGGGACCTGTGGACCTGAGCATCGGCGAGGTCGCGCAGCGCAGCGGGCTGAGCGTGCACGCCCTGCGCTTCTACGAGCGGCAGGGACTGTTCGCCAACCCCGTGCGCCGCCTGCCCAACGGCCGCCGCACCTACCACGCCGAAGACCTGGAATGGCTGGCCGTCTGCACCAAGCTGCGCTCCTCCGGCATGCCGCTGGCGGTGATCCGCCAGTACATCGACCTGGCCCGCGAGGGCACCGGCAACGAACACCGGCGCCTGGAACTGCTGCGCCTGCACCAGGAGCACGTCGAGGGGCAGATCCGGGAGCTGCAGGAGGCCTTGGACGTGATACGGCTCAAGGTGGGGATCTACGAGGACCACCTCGCCCGCGGCGAGGCCGACCGGCTGTGGAACCCGTCCCACCCGGACGCCGCGGGGAACCCGGAGCAGGCGCAGCGGCCCTGCGAGGCCCCGGGAACCGCCGGCACAGAAACCGGCACCGACACCGCCGGTCCCGGAACGGGCTGCGGTGCCTGACCGGTGGTCGCTGCCGCGCGGCGGGTGATGCTGGTCAACTCCCTTGTCAGGCCTTAGACTTCGCGTAGTGGTGAGTCCGACTCTTTCCACGGGGGAATTGATGAAGCTCCGCACTCGCGCCGTGCTCGGCGGCGGTCTGCTCGTCGCCATCCTGCTCGGCGCCGGCGTCCAGGGCGGCGGCACCGACACGGTCCACGCCGCGCAGGACGGGTCGAAGGCCGTTACGGCCGTTCGGGACGCGCCCGCGATGCAGGACGGCGTCGCGCCCGCGACGGATGCGACGACCGTCGAGTACGGCCTCCTGTAGCCGCCGCCACCGCGCCCCTCCGGGACCGCCGGCGGGTCGTGCGCTCCTGATTCCCGGGTCAGTACAGGCGCTCGGCCTCGGCCGCGCGGGCACGCAGCGCGTGGGCCTGTTCGTGGTCGCCGCGGGCCTGGAGGATCCGTGCCCGGTACTCCATGGCGTAGGCGTCGCCCAGGTCCCCGGCGATGGTGAAGGCGCGCAGTGCCTCCGAGGTGTAGCCGTGCTCGTCGAAGGCGACTCCGACGGCGGTGATCGGGAAGGCCAGGTCCTGGGCGTAGATCCGCGGTACCCAGCGTTGGATGGTGGGCCGGTCGTCGCGTTCGAAGGCGAGCCGGACCAGGCCGAGCATGGCGTCGACGTCGCCTTGGTCGGCTGCCTGTTCCCAGACGAGCCGGGCCTGGTGGTGCCTGCCGGCTTCCCGGTGCAGGGTGCCCAGGTTGAAGCCGGCGATGACGTTCCCGGCCTCCCAGGCCCTGGTGAGCCAGGGCAGTGCCGCGGCCTCGTCGCCCGCCGAGAAGAGCGCCGTCCCGTAGTTGGCCATCGCCACCGGCAGGCCCTGCTGTGCTGCCGCCTGCAGTGCCGTCAGGGATTCGGGGGTGATCCGTCCTTCGGCGTCGTGCTCGACCTCGGGTCCGGCGGGTGCGGCGTCGTCGGTCTTCTCGTCCGGTGAGAGCGTCGGCGGGTCAACGAGCGGGCCGCCGTTCTTGCCCGCGCGCAGGTGGAGGCGGCGAAATATCATGCGGGCGATCCTGCCAGAGACGCCCGCCGGGCCTGCAACCAGGCTTCCGTCCGGCCCGGCCCTGCAGGGGAGTCGGGGTGTCCTGTCAGTGGCCGTGCGGCCCGGGTGCGGTGAGTGCGGCGAGGGCGTGTGCGGCTGACTCCTCGGGTGTGCCGGCGGCGTCGACCGTGACGAGCAGGCCTTGGCGGGCGTAGTGCGGGTGAGGGGCTCGGCCATCGCGTCGTGGGAGTGGAACCGGGCGCGGATGCTGCCTTCCCTGTCGTCGTTTCGTTGGTAGAGCTCACCGCCGCAGGCACCGCAGACGCCCTCGACAGTCCCGTCGCCCTCGCCCTCGTCGGCGCCGCGGATGGCGTCGGTATCGGCAGGCGGCTCGTAGCAATGTGTCGGGTTGTCACGGCACAGGCGGCGGGCCGCGCGACGGCGCATGAGGCGTTGGGCCTGGTCCTCGCGCAGGCGCAGGCGCACCACGCGGTCCAGGGGTGTGCCGAGTTCGTGGAGCAGGGCGTCCAGGGCGTGTGCCTGTGCGGTGTTGAGCGGGTGTCCGTGGAGGAGGAACGCGGGGGGGGGTCGGTGTTCCGGAGGTGATCGCGCAGGATCGCGGTGAGCAGTTCGTCCGGGAACGGCGCGCTGCTGTCCAGGACCGCGGCGCACCGTACTGGGGGGCGGGTCCTGGCCCGGGGTGGGTGTGGGGGTGTGCGGTGTTCTACCGGTTGCGGTGAGGGTGCCGGCGGCGCCACGGTGCTGTGCCCGGTATTCCTGGGTCCGTACGGATCCACTGTCCTCACGGCGCGGCGGCCGGGAGGTGCCCCCATCCTCCGCCTTGCGATGCATGCACCCCGACGCCGCCCCGCCCGCCGTCCGGGCGGACGACGGGCGGGGGTTCGAAGACGGGCCCCAGGGCCTTGGCCCGGGGCCGTGTGGGGTTTTAGCGGTCGGCGGTGAGGGTGCCGGCGGTGGCCCAGTTGTGGGGCGGGTATTCCTGGATCCATACGGAGACGCTGTCCGCGGGGACGGCGAGGGTTTCCACGAAGGCTTGGGTGACCTTCTTGACGAGTTCGCGCTTCTGCTCGGTGTCGCGGGGGCCCTGCTGGATGGTGACGATCGGCATTGCTGGTTCTCCCTTTGCCGGGTTCTGTTCGGCCGGTTGTGCGGCCGGGGTCCAGTCCATCCCATGAGGGGCGTGCGCACCCAGACCCGGATCGCTCTGGCAGTGATCACGGTTCCTGATCGCCCGGGCCCGGGCCCGGGGCCTACGCCGGGTTCGGGGGCGGGGGTGTGGGGCGGCAGGCTTCGAGGTGGGGGTGGGGCAGGGGGGTGGAGCGGCGTAGGGCGAGGGTGGTGGGCAGGGTCAGTGGGGTGCGGCAGGGGCGGAAGGCGATGCGGTGGGTGTTGAGGATTCGGGCGTTGGCGGCGTAGACGACCGTCCACATGGGGGTGCCGGTGCCGATGGAGGCCAGGGTGTCCTGGAGGGTGCCGTGGGCGGGGCCGAGGACGGGGTGGAAGCCGGCCCGGGTGCAGGCGTCCGTGACCAGGTCGACGAGGGCGGGGTGGTTGCGGCGTTCGGTCAGACGTAGGGGCAGGTGGGCGAGGTCGGCGAGGTCGATCTCGTCGTGTTCGGCCAAGGGGTGGTGGGCGGGTAGTGCGAGGACGAGTTCGTCGTGCCAGAGGGGCAGTAGGCGCAGGTCGGTGCCGGGTTCGGGGGTGGTGCCGCGGACGAAGGCGGCGTCGAGGCGGCCGTCGGCGAGGCGGGCGAGCCGTTCGCGGACCGGGACGGCGTGCAGTTCCACGCGTACGTCGGGGGCGCGGCGGTGGTAGGTGTCCAGGATCCGGTCGAGTCGTTCGCCGAGCCCGGTGACGGTGCCCAGGCGCAGTACGGGGGGTGTGGTGTCCTGGGTGGCGAGGTCGGCGGCGAGGGCACGGGCGGCGTCCTCGGCGGCCAGGACGTGGCGGGCGGCGGGCAGGAAGCGGGTCCCGGCTGCGGTCAGGCGGACGTGACGGGGTGAGCGGTCGAACAGCTCGACTTTCAACTCGCGTTCCAAGCGTCGTACTTGTTGGCTCACGGCGGGCTGACCGAGGAGCAGTTTCTCGGCGGCCCGGCCGAAGTGCAGCTCCTCGGCGACGGCGACGAAGCAGCGCAGCTGCCGTAGTTCCATGCGGCTTCCCCCTGCAAGATCCGGCGACGGGGTCCATGATCGCAGGGCCGCGGCACCGGCCCGGCGACGCCCTGCCCCCGGTGGGCGGAGCCCTCCCCGGTGCCTGCGTGTCCCTGATCGCCGGCGGTCCGGCCTGCCGCCTTTGCGCCTGCTACGGCTTCGAGCCCACCGGGCCCGCCTCGATCTGCGTGCACCGCCTCGTGCGGGCTGGGTACCGCCGTGCCTGACGGACTACCTGCACCAGCCGGTAGGCGCGACGCTCAGCCTGGGCAGGATCGGCGGCAGCGTGCAACGCCACGGCCCGCAGGCCGACCAGGTCCTGGAGCCGGACGGGGCCGGCGAGTCCCGCCGGGGCCGTCCGCCCATGTGCGGGCAGCCCCCGGGCCCAAGGGGGGTCACACCGCGAGCCCGGTTTCCACGATCTGTGCCCGGTTCGCTTTCGTCGTCCACCACCGCATGTCCGGGCGTGAGTGACACGATCCTCGACAGGCCCTGGGCGTCGATCGCGATGCCGCCGCGTGCACTGGCCTGCCTGTGGCTGGAGTGTGATTCCAGCCCCGTCTCGCCGACCTATGAGCACGTCCCCGCTCTGCCCGTTGACCGCCACCGGGATCCGGTGGCGGGCCGCGAAGGCCACCATCTTCTGCACGTCGCGCACCGAGGCGGGCCGCAGCACCGCCCGCGCCGACACCAGGTGCCCGAAGTCGGACGAGAACCGCTCCAGGGCATCCCCCTGCAGCGTCACCGTCCCGTCCAGGGAGGGCAGTTGTGCCACATTCGCACTCGGCTCGGCCGCCCACGCCCGCGCACCGGTGTCCCGGCCGGCGACGCTGGCGACGGCGGTGGCGCCTGCCGCGGCACCGGCGAGGAGGGCGCGACGCGACAGTGCTGACCTGCTCATATCAGCGATTTCACCGATCGGTCGTCACAGAGGGATTGTCGTATCGCAACCGTCCCGCCCCCACTCATCGCCCGCTACGGCTGGGCGGTGCGGCCTGTGTGCTGTTCGGCGAGGCGAAGGTCCGTCACCGAGTGCTCCCACACCCGCGTCTGGTGGGCCGGCGCGCCCTCCGGGATCCACGCTGCCGCGTTCCGGGCTTCGGCCAGCAGCGCGGCTCGTGTTTCGGGCAGGTGTGCGACCTGCGGGTTTTGGGCCGCTTCGCGTAGGACGAGGGCGAGCTTGTAGGCGTACACCTGGGGGCTGACCGCGAACAGTGTCCGGTATACCCACAGGCCCTCCTCTCCGTGCAGTACCCGCTCGTTGTGGCTCAGCAGCCGCACCCGCGCCTTCAGTACCAGGTCCCCGTGCACGCTCATCTTCCGTGTCCCCTCTTCGTCGTCGCGCCGCGTTCCACCCGCCCCCTTCGCAGCCCGTAGGCACGGCGGCGCCGCGTGCCGGCCGCCCGCGACGGGGACGACGGCACGTCAGGCCGCGACAAAGGGGGGTGGGATGTCGCATGAGTCTGCGGCTCGTACCCCCTGGGCGGCAAGACGGAAAAGGGGTGTGCTGCGTCCTACCGAATGCTTGCCTGACCTGGCAGGATTGGGGTCGGCACACTCCCGGGGGCCGGGAAACGGCGCCGAGGGACTGCGTCGCGCCGGTCTTCCTCCGGCGAGCATGTCGTGCCGGTGCTTCGCCACGAAGACCGCACGGGCATGGCGGCGCGGGTTCGGGTTCGGGTTCGCCGTCTTCCGGTGCCGGTCGGCGGGCGGGAGCGTGTGGTGCGGTGCCGGGGCCTGCTTCGGCGGGACGTGTCTGAACTGGGGGTGCTGTACGGCGGGTGGCCTGTGGCTGCGGGTGCCGTACTGGTGCTGCATCAAGCAGTCTTAGCCCCGTCTCGTGGGGTGAGGCGGCGGCAGACGTCTATTGGATGCACCGTGCGTGGGCTTGCGGGGCGCATTCTGATCTGAGCTTCGAGAACCCTCTTGCGCTGCCTCACGCGGTGGTGGTCGAGATGTTGGAGCGGGCTCTGCGTGACCGCTCGGCGGAGGGTGGGGCGGCGGGCATCTGGTCGGGACCGCGTTGAACGACGACGACGCGGAATGGCGGCGCGGGCCGAGGACGACCCGACGGACGTGGACGGAGGGGCCGTCGACGGCTACGACGATGTCCGGAACTTCCTGCACCTGCGGTGACGCTGCCTGCCGCAGCAGGCTAGGCGGCGTTTGCCCTGCTCGTGAGGGCTTTGAGGTCGTTGTCGGCAGTGTTCTTGTTCCGCCGGATGAGGGAGCGGCGGATCATGCTGCCCTGGGCTTTGTGGGCGGGGTGGTCGGTGCCGGCGCCTGCCCCGCCTGCCACCGTGACATCCCCACCCCGATACACACCTGACCGAGCCCTACTAGCCTGGGCGTCATGTTCGTACTTGAGTTGAGCTATACCGCGCCGCTGGAGCGGATTGACGCCGCGCTGGCGCAGCACGTCGCGTGGCTGCAGGAGCATTACGCGGCGGGGACGTTCCTCGCCTCGGGGCGCAAGGTGCCGCGTGAGGGCGGGGTGATCCTGGCGGTCGGGGAGGACCGGGGTGTGATGGAGGCGCTGGTGGCCACCGACCCGTTCGTGGTCGCCGGGTTGTGCGCGTACCGGGTGACGGAGTTCCTCGCCACGACCACCGCGCCCGTCCTGGAGGCGCACCGCCAGCGGTTGCCCGGCTGAGCCGGGGGTGATCCCGGCAGGGGCCGGGAGGTTTCGGTACGGGCTCGGGTGGGCGCCGGTGGGAGTGCGCGGTGCCCGGCCGCGGATGTTGTCGCGCTGGCCGCGTCGGTGAGCACGTCGTGCGGGTACCTCTGCGAGTACCTCGTCGTGGAGCCCGTACGGGGGTGTCCGCCGTGGCCGCCGTGCCCCTGTGCCCCCCGTGTCCGCCGGGCCCTGTGCTCGCCGTGCCCGCCGCGCCCCGTGCCTTGTGTTCGCCGTCTCCGCCGTGGTCCTGTGGTCTCGTGTTGTGCTGGAGTGTGTGGTCGTGGTCGGGGGTGTTGTGTTCTGGTTACGATCGGTGAGCGCGGGGTGAGTGGCGCGGACCGGGTTGAGAGTCGTGGACGGCGGGAGTAGACGGATGGTGCACGTACGGGCGGGGTTGCCGGCGCAGGCCGGTGATCTGGTGGATGTGGCGCGGTTGGTGACGGCGTATTACGCGTTGCATCCGGATCCGTTGGAGCCGGGGCAGCGGGTGGCGTTCGGGACGTCGGGGCATCGGGGGTCGTCGTTGGACGGGGCGTTCAACGAGGACCATATCGCGGCGACGACGCAGGCGATTTGTGAGTACCGTGCGGGGCGGGGTGTGGGTGGGCCGTTGTTCCTTGGTGCGGACACTCATGCGTTGTCGGAGCCGGCGAGGGTGACGGCGTTGGAGGTGTTGGCTGCCAACGGTGTGCAGGTGCTGGTCGACGCGGCCGGCGGTTACACGCCCACTCCGGCGCTTTCGCACGCGATCCTCGCCCACAATCGGCGCAGTCCGCGGGCGTTGGCCGACGGTATCGTGGTGACGCCTTCGCACAATCCGCCGCGTGACGGCGGGTTCAAGTACAACCCGCCCAGTGGGGGGCCGGCGGGTTCGGAGGCGACGGGGTGGATCCAGGACCGTGCGAACGAGTTGATCCGTGAGGGCCTGCGCGGAGTGCGGAGGGTGCCGTATGCGCGGGCGTTGGCGGCGGCGACCACCGCCCGTCACGACTTCCTGAGTGCCTACGTGCAGGACTTGCCGTCGGTGGTGGATCTGGATGCGGTGCGGGCGGCGGGTCTGCGTGTCGGTGCGGACCCGCTGGGTGGGGCGTCGGTGGCCTATTGGGGGCGCATCGCGGAGGCGCACCGCCTGGATGTGACGGTGGTGAACCCGCTCGTCGATCCGACGTGGCGGTTCATGACGTTGGACTGGGACGGGAAGATCCGTATGGATTGCTCCTCGCCGTCGGCGATGGCTTCCCTCGTCGCTCGTCGTGGCGAGTTCGCGATCGCCACGGGCAATGACGCGGACGCCGACCGGCACGGGATCGTCACCCCGGACGGGGGGCTGATGAATCCCAATCACTATCTGGCGGTGGCCGTGGACTACCTCTACCGCCACCGCGCCGACTGGCCGGGTGACGCGGCGGTGGGCAAGACGCTGGTGTCCTCCTCGATGCTCGACCGGGTCGCGGCGGATCTGGGGCGGCGGCTGTTGGAGGTCCCGGTCGGCTTCAAGTGGTTCGTCGACGGCCTGTTGGAGGGCTCGATCGGCTTCGGTGGCGAGGAGAGCGCCGGTGCTTCCTTCCTGCGTCGTGACGGCGGGGTGTGGACCACGGACAAGGACGGCATTCTGCTCGCTCTGCTGGCGTGTGAGATCACCGCTGTCACCGGTGCCACCCCCAGTGTCCGCTACCGGGAGCTGACCGAGCGTCACGGCGCTCCGGCCTACGCCCGCGTGGATGCGCCGGCCAACCGTGAGCAGAAGGCCCGTCTGGCGCGGCTGTCGCCGCAGCGTGTCGGCGCGGGCGAACTCGCGGGGGAGAAGGTCACCGCCGTCCTCGCCCACGCTCCCGGCAACGGCGCGCCGATCGGCGGTATCAAGGTCTGCACCGACAACGCCTGGTTCGCCGCCCGCCCTTCGGGTACCGAGGACGTCTACAAGATCTACGCCGAGTCCTTCCGCGGCCCCGACCATCTCGCCCGTGTCCAGGACGAGGCCCGTGCCCTGGTCGGCGAGGTCCTCGGCGGCTGACGGCTCCCGTGCGCCCGCCCCGCCCCGCCTCGGGCGCGGGGCGGCCGCACGCGCCTCACGGGACCCGCACCGCCGACGGTTCCCGCGACGCCGCCGGTTCCGCCGCCGCCGGTTCCTGTGCCGGTTCGGGTTCCCGTGCCGGGTGTGCGGCCTCGTGTGTGGTCGCCGCCGCCACCGCGCATGCCACCAGGGCCCAGGCCGCCGCTGCCAGGGGGAACCAGCGTCCGCCCAGCAGCCCGATCGCCGTCGATCCTGCCACGCCTCCGGCCGCCGTGCCCAGGTACAGTGCGCTGCTGTTCAGTGAGATCAGCAGTGGTGCCGCCGTCGGGTCGATCGAGACCAGGCGGTGCGGCAGGGCGACCGACACCGCCCATCCCGCCAGCGGTACCACCGCCGCGTACGCCAGTGCCCCGGGCATGCTGCGGCCCAGCCAGGGCAGTGCGGCGAAGGCGAGTGCGGCGGCGGCAGAGCCGGCGAGCAGTACCCGTCGCACCCCGGCGCGGTCCACCAGGCGTCCGCCCAGCCAGCTGCCGGCCACCGACATCACGCCGCAGGTCAGCAGGATCAGGCTGAGGCGGTCGCCGTCGCCGCCGGTGGCGCCCGAGACGGCGGTGGCCAGGTAGATGTAGACGCTCTGGAAGGCGAGGAAGAACACCAGGGTGGTGGCGGCGGCGCCCAGGACCCGGGGCCGGCCCAGCGGTGCCAGACGGGCTGTGAGGGTGGGGGCGGCGGTGGGGGCGGGCAGGGCGCGCAGCAGGGCGCCGAGGCCGGCGAGGGCGGCCACGCCGAGTGCGGTGACCAGCCACATCGTCAGACGCCAGTCGGCGCGTCCGACCCAGGTGCCCAGCGGCACCCCGAGGGCGGTGGCCACCGTCATCCCGCCCAGCACGGTCGCCAGCGCCCGTCCGCGCCGTTCGGGGGCGACCAGGGTGGCGGCCACGGCGTTGGCGGTCGGCGTGTAGAGGGCGGCGCCGGCGGCGGCGAGGACGCGGGTGGCCAGCAGCAGGCCGTAGGTGGGGGCGAGCGCGCTGAGCGCGTTGGCCGCGCTGAACACCGTGAGCGCGGTCAGCAGCAGGCGCCGGCGCGGCCAGCGGGCGGTGAGCGCGGCCAGCACCGGGGCCAGGAGCGCGTAGCCGAGCGCGAAGACGGTGACCAGCTGGCCGGCGGCCGGCACCGAGACCCCCAGGTCGGCGGAGACGGGGCCGAGGATGCCGGCGACGACCATCGAGTCGGTGCCCACGGCGAAGGTGCCGAGGGCGAGCAGGAGCAGAGGTACGGGCACGGGCGGGCCCCCCGGAAAGAGATGGTTGGATGGACATGCAACAGTTTGACGCTCGCCAAACATTCATGGATTGGTGGATGATTGTCAAACCATTCATCTCCCCGTCACCCCCCCAGCGCCCCCGGGAGGCCGAGCGCCATGAGCACCACCAGCGCCGCGAACACCACCAGCGCCACCAGCGCCGCGAGCACCACCGCGACTACTAGCGCCGCGGGCGCCACCAGCGGCGCGGGTGAGGACGAGCGGCTTCCCCAGCCCGCGGCCGCCGACATCGACCTCGTCACCGTCCTGCACGCCCTCGGCGACCCGGTCCGCCTGACCCTGCTGCTCAGCTACGCCGACGACGCCGAGCACTCCTGCGACCCCCGCGGCCTGGGCCTGGAGCACCTGCACAAGTCGACCGTCTCCCACCACATGCGCGTGCTACGCGAAGCCGGCGTCACCACCACCCGCGTCGCGGGCCGCAACCGCTTCGTGCGCCTGCGCCGCGCCGACCTCGACGCCCGCTTCCCCGGCCTGCTCGACGCCCTCCTCGCGGCCGCCGCGTAGGGTTCCCACGGCCCCCGGGACGCAACCGGGGGGACGGACCGCGGGAAGGACGGAGACGGATCGTGCCGATCAGGGGCGTGCTCTTCGACGTCGACGACACCCTGTTCGACTACTCGGGGTCGGAGGAGGCCGGCATCCTCGCCCACCTGCGCGACCTGGGCCTGCTGGGGCGCTTCCCTACGCCCGGGGCGGCAGTGGCGCTGTGGCGCGAGGTGATGGAGGAGAACTACGCGCGGTTCCTGGCCGGGGAGTTGACCTTCTTCGGCCAGCAGTACGAGCGCACCCGCCACTTCCTCGCCCGCCTGGGCGAGGACGGCGCCGGGCGGCTGCCGGACGAGGCGGCGGCGGCCTGGTTCGCCGGGTACGCGGCGCACCGCGACGCCGCCTGGGCCGCGTTCCCGGACGCCGCGCCCGTCCTGGCCGCGCTCGCGCCCGCCTACCGGCTCGGGATCGTCTCCAACTCCTCGACCGCCCACCAGCGGAGCAAGCTCCAAGCCATCGGCCTGCTGGGGCACTTCGACGACGCGGTACTGGTCTGCTCCGACGAGCACGGCGAGGCCAAGCCCGCCCCCGGCATCTTCCGGGCCGGCTGCGCACGCCTGGGGCTGGCCCCGCACGAGGTCGCCTACGTGGGGGACAAGTACGACCTGGACGCGCTCGGTGCCCGCGACGCGGGCCTGCACGCGTTCTGGCTCGACCGCCGCGCCTCGGGCGCCCCGGCGGGGCGGGGCGTCGCCGTCCTGCACTCCCTCGCGGCCCTGCCCGCTGCCCTGGGCGCCGTCCCGGGCGGGGGCTGAGCGTCCCGGGCGGGGCGGGGCGGGGCCTGGTGCGGGAAGCGGGCCCGGCCGGCTTCTCCTCTCCACGGACGCCGGACGCCGGCCCGTCAGCCGTCAGCCGTCAGCCGTCAGCCGTCGGCCCTCGGCCGTCCGCCGTCGGTCCCGCCGGCCGTCGGTTCGTCAGCCGGGTGGCCCGCCGGCCGTTCAGCCGCCGGTTCGTCGGTTCGTCAGTCGGTGGCGCCGAGTTGTTCGCGGCAGCCGTCGGTGAGGCCGGTGACGGTGACCGGGGTGTGGGCGTGGCGTGCCCAGTTTTCGCGGGACAGGCGCAGGCGCAGGGATTCCACGACCCGCCCGTCCAGGACGTCGCGTTCGATGCCGTCCTCGCGGTAGCCGAGCTTGCGGGAGACGGCGAGGGAGGGGTGGTTGTCGGTGAAGGACAGCGAGGTCGCGAACCGGGCGCCGAGCTCGGCGAAGAGCAGGTGCAGCATCGCGGCGCGCATCTCGGTGCCCAGGCCGCGGCCCTGGTGGCCCAGGCCGATCCAGGAGCCGGAGACCGCCTCGCGGCGCACGCCGAACTCCTTGGCCCGCACGTCCTGGACGCCCACCGGGTGTCCCTGGTGGAAGGCGACCAGGTTCAGCGCCCAGTCCTGTGGTGTCCAGCGGCCCAGGCGTCGCCAGTGCATCTGCAGGACGTGGCGGGCGCGTTCGGCGGGCGGCAGCTCGCCCCAGGGGAAGAGGAAGGGGCGGGTGTCGGGCGGGTGGATGCCGAGGGCGGCGAGGTCGGCGACCTCGGCCAGTTCGGCCTCGGTGGGCAGTCGCAGCTCCAGGCGGGGCGAGGTCACGCGCAGCCCGGTCAGGGGCCAGTGGTCGATGAGCATCGGGCCAGTGTGCCCAGGGCGCGCCCCGCACCGCAGCGGGTTTTCCGGCGCCGCGCGAGGACCCCGGGAGGCTTGTGACGCCGGGAGCCGGGGGAGAGGCACCGGGTGAGAGGCGTCGGAGAGGGGCCGGAGAGGGCCTGGGGCTACTCCTCGAACCACACGACGAGGCGGACGTGGCGGGCGCCGGGGACGTCGGCGAGGGCGTCCATGACGGCCCCGCCGACGCCCGCCGGGGCCGTCGGCGGGCGCGGTGTCGCGGCACCACCGCGTTCGGCCCGCAACGCGGTGGTGCCGACGTCCCATGCGGTGCCCTCGGCCCACAGCTCGCCGATGCGGTCCGGGTCGACGCCGAGGGTGTCGACGCCGTCGGCCCAGGCGAACCCGCGGCTCCCGTCGCCCCGGACCGCATCGGCGTCAGGGGGCGTCGGGCAGCCGGCGGTAGCGGGCGATGGTGGTCGCCCGGGGCAGGGCCGGCTCGTCCCGGCCGCGCGGCGAGGACCTCCTGGCGGCCCGGCCGGGTGGCGCCGAACGCCGCCGGGCCCCACGAGGCGTGCTCGGCGCGGGCACGCCCGGACGCGTCGGCGGGCAGGCCCCGCCCGGCGCCGGCCGGCCGCCGGTGCCGGCCCGGGTCCCGGACGCCGAAGAGGCGGCCGAAGGCGGGGTGGTTGCGGGTCATACCGAGCATGGAGAGTTCGACGGCGCCGTACCGGGCCCTCTCGTCGGCACCGAGGCCGGCGCCTCACGTGCGGCACTCCATGAATCCCCGGATGTCCGGCGTGATTGTGTCCGGCCCCGCCCGCCGTGCCCGCGCCGGGCCCTGCCCTCCGGCTGCCCTTTCGGCCGGCAGGGGCCGGAAGGGGCCGGGCGGCGGACCGGTGGTGACCGGGGAGGGGGAGGGGGCGGCCGGCGGGCGGGTGAAGGGCGGTGGCGCGCCCGGTGGTGTCGGTGCCCTGTGGTGGGGCTCCGCAGGGCGCGGCCGGGTGGGTGCCGTGCCGTGGTGAACTCGCCGTCCTGCGGTGGACGGTGGCCTCGGAGGAGTGGTCCGCCGAGCGTTTCGGGTGCGGGTGCGGGTGCGGGTGCGGGTGCGGGTGCGTTCGTCGTGGGTGATGTGCCGGTGGCCGTCGCCGGGTTCGGTGGTGACGTGCCGCCGGTGGCCCCGGGTGGCGGACCGGCGGTGACGGGGGACGGGGGACGGGGGAGGGGGAGGGGCCGGCGGTGGCCCGGCGGGTGCGGGCGGGTGGTCCGACTGCTCCGCTCGGGTCGATCCCAGCCCAGGCCGCATCCCGGGCTGGTGCCGCGCGCATCATCCGCTGCGGGCCCGCCCGAGCGAACAGCGCTGCGGGCCCGCCGTGGTGACCCTCGGGCAGGAGCCCGATCGTGAGCGACCCCGTCAAGCTCGAAGCCCTCCGGCACAACGCCCGTGTCAAGCACCCGTGCACCGCGTGGGTGAGACTGGCCGCCAAGTACCTCAAGGAGCCCTCGCGCGGCCACTCCAAGCTTCCCCCGAGCTTCGCCGACATCGTGATCATCCCCGAGGGCGGCGCAGTGCAGGACCTCCCCGACGACATGGAGGGGCTGGTGGGGGCCGGCAGGCTGGACCAGGGGCAGAAGGTCTTCACGAAGTCCGGCGGGCCGCACCTGCACGGCACCTACCGGCAGGCCCGGCTGAAGGCCACGATCCGTCCGGGCCACGACCACGTCGAGTACGACCTGCAGCTGCCGTCCACCGGAGCGGGCCGCTCGCTCAAGATGTACCTGACCGAACAGCGCATGCCCAACGGCCCCTGATACCAGGGGCTCTGGGTCTACCTCCCGGAAGAGGACCTGGCCTGGGAGTGAGGCACGCGGGACGAGTCCGGCCGGCGGCGCGGGCGCCCGGCGGGCCGGCTACGGCCGCCGCAGGGGCAGCGGCCGCAGCTGCGGCCACCGGGCGAGCATCGACGCGCGCACGGCGGCCGCGAGCCGCCCCAGGCCGCGCAGCTCACCGCTGTCGGCGCTCATCCGGGCGACCACGCCCAGACGGTGGACCAGACGCCCGCGGGCACTGGCCGTACCCCACGTCCAGTCCCGCTCCACCGCCCTCGCCAGGTGGTCCACCCCGCCGCGCTCGGCCCGCGGCACCAGCGCATCCCCCCGCAGCAGCCAGCCCGCGCACGCGTCGGCGAGGTCGCCGCCGGCCTCGGTGCCCGTCGCCTCGCGCCACGCCGCCCGGTAGGCGCCCTCCGCCGCGTCCAGCAGCGCGGCCGACGGGGCGGTGGAGCACCAGCATGTCGGGAACCCGATGCGCAGGTAGGCGAGTTCGACCAGCCCGCTGCCGAGCGAGGCCTGCTCGAAGTCCACGAACCGCACACCGCCGACGGTGTGCAGGTCGTTGCCCGGACACGGGTCCCCGTGCAGCAGTGCGCGGCCCGGCGCCGCGTCCAGCCGGCCCAGCAGCGCCTCCAGCTCGCCCCGCACGGCCGGCGCCGCCACCACCCCGAGGGCGGCGGCGAAGGCGAGGAAGGCGTCGACGTCACCCGGGGCCGGCCCGCACCAGGCCGGCAGCGCCCCTACGCCGCCCACGTCGCCCGTGCCGTCCGTGCCGTCCGCGGCGGTGGCGGAGTGCAGGCGGGCCAGCGCCGCCGCGTAGTCGACCAGCCAGTCCTCGCCCGGCGCCCGGTGCTCCAGGTACTCCAGCACCAGCACCCGCCGGCCCGCATCGCTCCCCAGCAGCCGCGGCACCACCGGCGGGTCCACCCGGGAGGCCAGCGTCAGCGCCGCCACCTCGCGCGCGTACCGCTCACCGGCCTGCGCGCCGCCGACCAGCTGTTTGACCACCACCGGCACGCCCGACAGCTCCACCCGCCACACCCGCGAGCGCGGACTGCTCTCCAGCGCGACGGCCCGCCCCGGAACCCCGAGCTCGGCCCGCAGCGCCTGCCCGAACGGCACAGAACGCGGCGACGGCGGCGACGGCGGTAACGGCGGTGATGACGGTGACGGCAGGGTCGGCTCCACGGCCCCATCCTCGCACGGGCGTGAACGGCGCTCCCCGGCACGGGAGTTCGCACCTACCCGCCCCGCCCGCTCCCGCCCCGCCCCGCCCCGCTCCGCCGGCTTAGGCCGGCTGCCACAGCTCGATCCGGTTGCCCTCCGGATCGCTCACCCAGCCGAACCGGCCCACCCCCGCCATCTCCTGGACCTCCCCGGCCACCTGCGCACCCTTCGCGCGCAGCTGCGCGAGCATCGCGTCCAGGTCCCGCACCCGGAAGTTCAGCATGCTCTGCTGCGCCCGGGACCCGAAGTAGTCGGTGTCGGACTCGAACGCCGCGAACACCGTCGGCCCCGCCTCCTGGCGCCACAGGCCGTGCTCGTCCGCGTCCAGCCCCAGACAGTCCCGGTACCACGCGCCCAGCGCCGCCGGATCCCCGGCCCGCAGGAAGTACCCGCCGATTCCCAGCACACGCTCCATGCCGCCCCATCCTGCCAGGTCCCCGCCCGTACCCGCCCGCACCGGCGCCCGGACGCTCCTGCTCGCCACCGGTCCCGGGCAGGACACCGTGCAGGTCACCGTCACGCGACCGTGACGGGCAGGGCTCGCCCGAAGCCGCCGACACGGGGACTCCGGGCAGGAATCGGGTGGCCGGAATTCGGGTGGCGGGGCCCCCGGGGCCCGCTCTAGGGTGGCCGGATGGCAGCGATCAAGGAATTCCAGGTCACCTTCGACTGTGCGGAGCCCGAGCGCGTCGCCCGCTTCTGGTGCGAGGTGCTGGGCTACGTCTTGCCGGATCCGCCGGCCGGCTTCGCCACCTGGGAGGAGTACAACGCCACGCTGGCGCCCGAGGAGCGGGGCGCGTGGGCCGCGGCCAAGGACCCCGAGGGCAAGGGCCCGCGCCTGTACTTCCAGCGCGTTCCCGAGGGCAAGGTCGTCAAGAACCGGGTGCACCTGGACGTGCGGGTGGGCACCGGCCTCGTCGGCGAGGAGCGCCTGGCCGCCCTCCAGGCCGAACGCGCCCGACTGGAAGCACTCGGCGCGGTGTGCGTGCAGGTGCTGGTCGCCGACGGCGTCAACGAGTCGTGCATCCCGATGCTGGACATCGAGGGCAACGAGTTCTGCCTCGACTGAGCTCCACTCGGCCCCACTGAACTCCACTCGGCCCCACTGAACTCCACTCGGCTCCACTCGGCTCCACTGAGGTCCTGTGGGGTCCTGCGGGGTCCTGTGGGGTCCTCTGCGGGACGGCGAGCGGTCGCCGTCCCGCACGCGGCAAGCCGGTCCCGCCGACTTCCCGCGCGGGGGCGGCGAGGCGGCGGCATGGCTGAAGGAAGGCCACGGGTACGAGGTGCGCCGGCACGACGTCACCACCGACCCGCCCCCGCAGCCGGGGAACTTCGACCCGGTGCACGTCCGGCTCGTACCGGTCCACCTGCCCGACCGGGCCCGCGCGTTGGCCACCATGGCGTCGGCACTGCGGCCCGGCGGCCGGCTGCCGGTCGAGGACGCCGACACCGCCCTGCAGCCACTGGCATGCCCGGACGACAGCGGCCCCGCCGGCGGCGCGCCGACCGGCTGCGCGAGGCGGTGCGGGAACTGCCGGCACGCCGCGGCGCGGACCTGCGCTACGGCCGGACACTGCCGCGGGCCCCGCGCGAGGCCGGCCTGGTCGACGACGCCGAGATCGACGCGCACCCGGCCGCCGTCCACGCCGGCGAACTCGACCTGACCCTCGCACCGCTGATCTCCGCCCGGGGACGCCGTGCGGCCCAGCCCCCCGCGGCACCCGGCCGCACGGCGCAGTACCGCGCCGAAGACCTCTCGCCGCGCCGCCGGGCGGGGCACGTCCCCGGCCACGGCGGCGCGGCGCGGCACGAGGTCCCCAGGCACGCCGCTACCGTCACGAGGATGACGGGAACCCGTGCCGACCGGCGGTGGTCCGCCTCCATGCCCGAGGCCTACGAGCAGCACCTCGTGCCGGTGGTCTTCCGGCCCTTCGCCAGGGACCTGGCCGCCCGGGCGGCGGCACTCCACCCCCGGAGGATCCTCGAACTCGCCGCGGGCACCGGAGTGTTGACGTCCGACCTGCTCGCGGCGGCACCGTCGGCCGAGGTGACGGCCACCGACCTGAACCAGGCCATGGTCGCGTTCGGCTCCACCCGGGCCCCCGGCGCGGCGTGGCGGCAGGCCGACGCGCAGCGCCTGCCGTTCCCGCCCGCACGCTTCGACCTGGTGGCGTGCCAGTTCGGCGTGATGTTCTTTCCCGACCGCATCCGGGCCTTCACCGAGGCCCGCCGGGTACTCGCCCCGGGCGGCCGGTTCCTGTTCAACACCTGGGGCCCGCTCGAGACGCACGCCTTCGAAGTCGCGCTGCAGGCCGGGCTGGAGCGGGCCCTTCCCCACGACCCGCCGCGGTTCCTGCGGACGGTTCCGCACGGCTACGCCGACCCCGCCGTCGTCCTCGCCGACCTGACGGCCGCCGGGTTCGCGGTCGAGGACGCGCAGGAACTGACGCTCCAGGGCCGGGCCGCGTCGACCGCCGACCTCGCCACCGGGTACCTCACCGGAACACCGGTGCGCGCGGGTGTCGAGGAGCACGGCGACACCCCGGCCGTCCACGCCACCGTCATCGAGGAGATGACGGCCCGACTGGGCCCGGGGCCGGTCACCGCTCCGATGACGGCCTACGTCTTCCGCGCCGCGGCCTGACCGCAGGCCGCACCCGCGCCGACGACGGGCCCGAGCCGGTCACCACCGAGCGGGTGCCCCGGCTAACGATCCGCAGCAGCAGCCCCTGCGCCCTCGCCGGCATCGACCTCGCGGACCTGTACGCGTTCGGCCACGCGATGGTCCCGACCGCCCCGAGCTGCTGTCCGCACTACCCGGGCGACCGGTCCCGAGCGGGCGAACGATGCCCGACACGGCAGCAGTCGGTGAACCCGGCGAGGAAGACCTCGGACCGCGCCTCGGCGATCAGCTGCGCCCACACCGGACGGCCGGGACCTCGTGGTCGTGCCCGGTCTTGACGCGGGAGCGGAGGAGGCCGGGCCGGATCACTCGGTGTCGAACTCGCCGGTGCGCAGCGAGGTGATGAAGGACTGCCAGGTTGCCGAAGGGGACGAGGAGGGCCGGGCCGTACGGGTCCTCGGCGTCACGGACCGGGACGCAGCCGTTCTGCCCGCCGCCGTAGGTGCTCTTGCGGCGGGCGGCCGGGGAGCCGAGCGGGTGGAGTGGGAAGTCGGCGGGGCCGACTTCCCATGCGGGGTGTCCGGGGGTGGTGAGGTGGCGGCCGTCGTGGGCGCGGATGCGGGGAGGTCCGGGGTGCCTGGCGTCGAGGATGCGGACGGCGTAGACCTCGCCCATGTGGTCGACCCGTCAGGGCACCAGGACCAGGCGGCCGCGCAGGCTGCCCGCCGCGAGGCGCTCGTGGGCCTCGCGGGCCCGGTCGAGGGGCAGGGTGTCCGCCACACGCAGGGTGAGGCGGCCGTCGGCGGCGAGGGCGGCGAGGTGGGCCAGGGCGGGGCCGTCGGCGGTGATCCACACGTTCGCCACCCGGATCCCGCGCAGAGCGACCGGTTCGCTGCCGCCGGCCACCGCGACGAACGCGCCGCGGCCGCGCACCGCGCCCAGCGCCCGTACCCCGAGCAGGGCCGCGTCCACCGCGCCGTCGACGCCGCCGGGTACCGACTCCCGTACGGCGGCCGCCACATCGGCCACGCCGCGCGGCACGAACCACTCGGCGCCCAGGTCGCGCAGCAGCGGTTCGTCGCGCTCCCCGGCCAGGGCGACCACGCGAAGGCCGCGCTGGGCGGCGAGTTCGACGGCGAAGCCGCCGACCGCGCCCGCCGCGCCGGTGACCAGGACGGTGGAGCCGGCGGGCAGGTCGAGCAGGTCGAGGGCCTGCAGGGCGGTGAGGCCGCTCAGGGGCAGGGTCGCCGCCTGCTCGAACGTGACGCCCGCCGGGAGCGCCGCGAGGGCGTCGGCGTCCAGGACGGCGTAGTCGGCGTAGGCGCCGAGGTCCACGTCCAGGCGGTCGCGCAGGCCCACCACCCGCTGCCCGAGCGTGAAGCCGCGGACCCCCGCGCCGACGGCGTCGACCGTGCCCGCTGCGTCCCAGCCGATGCCCGTCACCGCCCGCGGCGCCATCAGCCCGGCCCCGGCGAGGACGCCGGCGCGGGTGACCGCGTCCACCGGGTTGACCCCGGCCGCCGCCACCCGCACCCGCACCTGCCCGCGACCGGGCTGCGGCAGCGCCGCCTCGACCAGCTCCAGCGCCTCGGGACCGCCGAACTCCCGCACCACCACGGCACGCACCACGCACACTCCTCAACAGCAGATTCGGGAACAGCGCCCAACCTAAGGAGAGTTACTCTCCACCGGGAAGCACGCACCCGAAGGTGCGTACCGCACGGCAAGGGGAGCGAGCCTGTGCCCACCATGACCGCCGCCCAGCGCCGCGCCGCCGACGCGGCCGGCTTCGACGCCTACCTCGCCCGGTGCCCGGCCCGCCAACTCCTGGACCGGATCGGGGACAAGTGGACCAGCCTGGTCGTCAACGCCCTCGCCGACGGCCCGCAGCGCTACAGCGACCTGCGCCGGCGCCTGGCCGGGGTGAGCGAGAAGATGCTCACCCAGACCCTGCGCGCCCTGGAACGCGACGGCCTGCTGACCCGCACCGTCACCGGCGGCGTCCCGGCCCGCGTCGACTACGAGCTCACCGTGCTGGGACGCGACCTGCTGCCGCTGATGCGCGCCATCAAGGCGTGGGCGGAGTCCCACATGCCGCAGGTGCTGCGGGCCCGCTGCGCGTACGACGAGGGGCGCGGCGTGCCGGGCTGAGCGGGCGCCGCACCGGGCGGGCGCCGGCGCCGGTTCAGCGCCGCGGTGCGGTGCGGCGGCGGTAGGAGCGCGCGGCGACGAGCAGGCCGATGCCCCAGACCAGGAACTGCGGGATGCCGTAGACGGTGGTCCACCGGCTGAAGACGCCCGGCTCGTTCCACTGCGCGACGGTCAGCACGGCGGCCCAGGCGGTATACAGCAGCAGGAACACCGCGACCGTCCACGCGGTGGCGGCCAGCGCCCGGGACGGCACCCGGCGTCCGGCCACCAGCGGCACCCACCGCGGGAACACCACGCCCCACGGCCGGACCAGGCTCAGCGCCAGGACGCCGGCCAGCGTGGCCATCGCGCTCAGCGTGAACAGGTAGGGGCCGCCGCCGAGGGCGTACCAGTCGCGGAACCTGTCCTCGTCGCCCACAGCGGGATGCCCGACGCCCACACCGCGTGCGCCGGGACGCCGGCGGCGGTGAGGGCGGGACCAAGGGCATCGACCTGGGACATGGACGGGACCTCTCTCGGAACAGGGGGGGGCGGCCGGGCGCCGTGCGCCCACCTCGCACTGTTCCAGCGCAACGCCGGGCGCCGCATCGACGCCCGGGCCGAGGACCGCTGGTGCCTGCGGACGACCCCGGCGCCGGCCGCCTCCCCCGGGCAGGGGAGGACTTCTACGGCGCCTACATCGACGCCGTCGACAACGGCACCGACGACCTGGGCAGCGAACTGCGCGCCCACTACCTCACCGAGGACCTGCGCCGGCGCCTGGCGGCGTGGGAGGAGGCCAACCACGCCGACGGCGTGCTGCGCGCCCAGGACGTGCCCACGCACTGGGAGGTGCGCCACCACGACTCCGGCGCCGGGCACCTGTTCACCACCGTCACGCTGACCTGGGGCACCGGCCCCGACGCCGGGCACACCCGGCTGGCGGTGCAGAGCGACCTGGGCACCGGGCTGATCTCGGACATCGAGGACGGCGCCTGAGACCCGGCCCCCGGCCCCCGGCCCCCGGCCCCCGGCCCCGGCCCCGTTCCCGGGGTCGCGTTGTCAGGGCCCCGGTCCTCGGGCCGGGGCCGGGGGCTCGGGTGTCTCGTGGCCGGGCCGGGCCGGGGCGGCAGGGGCGGGTCAGCCGCGGCCGAGCGGAGCGCCGTGCCAGCGCCAGTCGCTCCGACGGGGGCGCTCGGGCGTCCCGGTGCGTCCGGTGGCCCACAGGAGGGTCGACCAGGGGGTGTCGACGACGGGGACGTCGGGGAACAGCCGCGCGAGGACCCGCGCGCCCAGGTCGTGCGGGGGCTCCCGGAAGCGGTCCAGGCCCTGGGCGATGTCGTGGGTGTGGACCAGGGTCTCGACGACGCCCATCGCCGCGAAGCCCTCCGGGTCGGAGGCGCCGAAGACGTGGGGGGCCAAGGTGGTCGCGTCGGCGGCGTCGACGGCGGTCGCGAGCAGCCCGCCGCAGGCCTCCACGACGGTCAGGAGCCCCTCGGGCCCTGCCGCGTGGTCCCCGAAGACGACATTGGCCGGGCCGTGCGGTCGGTCACGGCAGACGCGCAGCGGGATGCGCGGTGCGGCGGCGGGCCGCGCGAGCCCGAACCGCAGCGCGTACGTGAGCAGGTCGTCCGCAAGGTGTTCGAGGGTCTCCCAGCACGTCCACTCCAAGTCGCCGGCCCGGGCGTGCCATCGGGGGGCGGGGACGCCTTCGAGGACGTCGATGCCGTAGGCGACGGCCTGGCGCACGTGCTCCCCGCTCACCGGCAGGTGGGGTTCTCCGGACTGTGGCATGCCGGGAGCCTACAAGTCGGGACAGGAAAATCACCCGCCGCCGACCCGAACGACCCGGATCCTGCCCGAATTCGGGCAGGATCCTTGAGGTTCGGTCGGTTGTGCGCCTACGGTCTGTGCTGTCGCTCACGCGGGTGCCCGAAGTACCGGCCCCGGACGGCGTCCCGGTCCCGGCCCCCCGGGTACGGCTCGGCGGTACCGTCGAACCGGTCTGAGGCGCCGTCTGCGCGGGCGGGGCGCCGTGCGCGTCCTCAGGCGTCGAGGGCGTGGCCGGTCGTGGCGTCCACGTGGTCGGGGACGGCGTCGTGGCGGTCGCCCACGGTCGGGGTGCCGGTCGGCTCGAACATGAGGATCGCGGCGCCGCAGGGGGCGGACGGCTTGTGCTCCGTGCCCCGCGGGACGGTGAACACCGCCCCGCGCGGCAGCACGACCGTGCGCTCGCCGCCGCTCTCGCGCAGGGCGATGTGCAACTCCCCGTCGAGGACCAGGAAGAACTCGTCGGTGTCGTCGTGGGCGTGCCAGATGTGCTCGCCGTCGACCTTGGCGATGCGCACGTCGTAGTCGTTGACGCGCGTGACGATGCGCGGGCTCCACAGGGCGTCGAAGGAGGCCAGGGCCTGGTGGAGCGCGATGGGCTGGTTGTTCACGGGCCCTATCCTGCGCCGCGCGGGCCGGCCGGGGTGAGTGCTAGGAATAGCACATGGCGAAAGAATCCTCGCACCGCTCCCGCGCGGCGGGCGTGCACCGGGTGGTCGTGATCGTCGACGAGAACTCCAATCCCTTCGAACTCGGCTGCGCGAGCGAGGTCTTCGGGCTGCGCCGGCCGGAGCTCGGGCGCGACCTCTACGAATTCGGGCTGTGCTCGCCCGAGCCGCGCACCCTGATGCGGGACGGGTTCTTCACCCTCACGGGAGTCGCGGGCCTGGAGGCGGCCGATGCCGCGGACACCCTGATCGTCCCCAACCGCCCCGACACCGAGGTGCCCCGGCGCCGTTCGGTGCTGGAGGCCGTGCGGCGGGCGCACGCGCGCGGGGCGCGTCTGATCGGATTCTGCAGCGGGGCGTTCACCCTGGCCGAGGCCGGGGTCCTCGACGGGCGCCGGGCCACCGCGCACTGGCAGTGGGCGCACTCCTTCCGGGCCCGCTTCCCCCGGGTGCGCCTGGAGCCGGACGTGCTGTTCGTGGACGACGGCGACATCCTCACCGCCGCGGGCAGCGCGGCCGCGCTCGACCTCGGGCTGCACGTGGTGCGCCGCGACCACGGCGCGGAGGTCGCCAACGCGGTGAGCCGGCGGCTGGTCTTCGCGGCGCACCGCGACGGCGGGCAGCGCCAGTTCGTGGAGCGGCCGGTGCCCGATGTGCCGGACCGGTCGCTGGCGCCCGTCCTGGCCTGGGCACAGGAGCGCCTGGACGAGCCGCTGACGGTGGCGGACCTGGCGCGACGGGCGGCGGTCAGCCCGGCGACGCTGCACCGCCGCTTCCGGGCGCAGCTGGGGACGACGCCGCTGGCGTGGCTGACGGGGGAGCGCCTGGCCCTGGCGTGCCGGCTGATCGAACGGGGCGAGGAGCGCTTCGAGGTCGTGGCCCGGCGCAGCGGGCTGGGCACCGCGGCCAACCTGCGGGCGCTGATGCGCCGTGGGACGGGTATCACGCCGTCGGCGTACCGGCGCCGCTTCGGGGGGCCGCGGGTCTCGGTGTGACGACGCCGGGTCAGACGCTCGGCCCGGCGTCACACGCCCGCCTGCGGGGTGGCGACGGGGGTGTGACGGCGGGTCGGGCGAGGGCGGCGGCGAGGCGTTCGGGCAGGGTGGCGTAGGGGCGGCAGGCGACGACGGGCAGGCGGTGGGCGGCGGCGCGCTCGGCGAGCCAGTCGCAGTAGCGGGCGCTGACGGCGGCGCGTTCGCTCTGGGGGCCGCAACCGGGCTCGCGGGCGGCGTAGTTGGCGGCGATGCGCCGGGGGTCGCCCTCGTGGAGGAAGACCGCCCGGACCCGCTGTCCCTGTCCGGCGGCCTCGGCGGCGGCGCGGGCGGCGGCGGCCGGGGTGAGGTAGTCGCCCTCGACGATGGCGGGCACGTCCACGGTGAGGCGGTTGCGCACGACGCCGAGCAAGGCGTCGTCCAGGGCGTGGGCGGTGGCGATCTGCAGTGCCAGGACGCGCTCGGCGCTCCGGGCGGCGGCCTCGGGGGAGGCGTCCGGGGAGGCGTCCCGGGAGGCGTCCGGCCCGGAGGCGTCCGGGGCGCAGAAGTGGTGCAGTGCGGGGTGGGTGGCCGGGGTGGTGGCGGCCTGCAGGGCGGCCGCGACGTCGTCGAACTCCACCGTGAACGCCCCGTGCCGGGCGGCGAGGCGGGCGGCGGCACGGCTCTTGCCGATCCCGGAGGCGCCGCCGATCAGCAGGACGTCCCAGGGGGTCCCGCCGGTGCCGGGATTGGTGTCGTCGGTGTCGTCGCTGTGCATGCGTTCACGGTAGGCGGTCGGCGGTCGGCGGCGCGGCGCGGGCCCGGGGTGGTCAGGAGGCGCCGTCCCGCCGGCCGTGGCCCGTCTCCCGGGGGCCGTCCAGGCGGGCCTGCCAGGCGGTGAGCAGGCTCTGCAGGGCGGCGGACTCCTCGGGGCTCAGGTGGGCGAGCAGGCGGTGCTCGTTGCGCATGTGGGCGGTGAACGCCTCGTCGATCAGGCGCAGTCCGGCGTCGGTGAGGGCGACCACGCGCCCGCGCCGGTCGTCCTCGGCGGGACGGCGGGTGACCAGCCCGGCGCGTTCCAGGCGGTCGATCCGCTTGGTCATCGCCCCGGTGGTCACCATGGTGTGCGCGGCGAGTTCGCCGGGGGCCCGCTCGTACGGGGCGCCGGCGCGGCGCAGTGCGGCGAGTACGTCGAACTCGCCCTCGCCGAGGCCGTAGCGCTGGTAGACCAGGGCGAGCTCGGCGGTCAGGCGGGCGGCGAGGCGGTGCAGGCGGCCGATGACGGCCTGTGGGGAGACGTCGAGGTCGGGGCGTTCGCGCCGCCACTCGGCCTGGATCTGCGCGACGTGGTCGGCGGGGTCGGCGTGCCACCCCGAGAACCGACCGGCCTGCCCTGCCTGCCCGGCCTGCCGTCCCGGGTACTGCTCCGCGTGCTCCATGGCGTCCAGTCTAGCGCAGGTAGCTTCCCGGGAAGCTATATTGTCTTCCATGGAAGCCAATGCGCGGTGGGTGCTGCCGACCGCCCTCGCCCCGATCGCCTGGGGCGCCAACTACTTCGTCACCCACGCCTACCTGCCCGCCGACCGCCCGCTGTGGGGCGCCGTAATGCGCGCCCTGCCCGCGGGCCTGCTGCTCCTCGCCCTGGCCCGCCGCCGCCCGCACGGCGCCTGGTGGTGGCGCAGCGCGCTGCTCGGGCTGCTCAACACCGCCGTCTTCTTCGTCCTGCTCTACCTCGCCTCCCAGCTGCTGCCCACCAGCGCCGCCGCCACCGTCATGGCCGCCTCCCCGCTGGCGATGCTGCTCACCGCCTGGGCGCTGGCCGGGCAGCGCCCGCACCGCGCCCACCTGGCGGGGGCGGTGGTGGGCCTGGCCGGGGTCGCGCTGAGCCTGCTCGGCACGGGCGGCGCGATCGGCTGGACGGGACTCGCGGCCTCGGCGGGGGCGATGCTGGTCTCCTCCGTCGGCTACGTGCTCGCCGCCCGCTGGCGCGAGGGCGCCGACCCGCCGGCCGCCACCTCCTGGCAGCTGACCGCCGGCGCCCTGGTGCTGCTGCCGCTCGCCGCCGTCGTCGAAGGCGCGCCCCCGGCGCCGGACACCGCCGCCCTGCTCGCCTTCGGCTACAGCACGCTGGTCGCCACCGCCCTCGCCTTCACCTGCTGGTTCGCCGGACTGCGCCACCTGCCGGCCGGGACGGTGGGCCTGCTCGGGCTGCTCAACCCGCTGACCGGGGTGCTGCTGGGCACCGCGCTGGACGGGGACCCGTTCGGGGTGCGGCAGGGGGCGGGGCTGGCGCTGGTCGCGGCCGGGATCCTGCTCGGACGCCCCCGCGGGCGCGGCGCGCAGCCCGTACCCGCCGAGCAGGCGCGCTTGCCCGCCGACCGGGCGACGTGATCTGCTGGCGCCGGCATCGCGTGCCGGTGGCGGACCGCGTCAGGCATGGAGGTGCACAACCGAAGGGACCGCCCCCGTGGCCTCCCCCAGCACCGGCCGTACGGCCGCCCTCAGCCTTCAACTCTCCAGCGCGCACCAGGAATTGCGCCGCCGACTCGCCGACGTCCGCGCGAACCTCGGCCGCCGCCCGGAGGCGGACGGCCGACTCCTCACCCACTGCCTGGCCTTCTGCACCGCCTTGAGCGACCACCACCGGGGCGAGGACGACGGCCTCTTCGCCCGACTCCTGCTGGAACGCCCCGACCTCGCGCCGACCGTCGCCAAACTCGTCGAGGACCACGGCTTCATCGCCGCCATCCTCACCCGGGTCCGCGACCTCACCGAACAGGCCGCCACGGCCCCGGGCGCCGACACCGAGGCCATCGGACGCGAACTCGACGGACTGGCCGCCATCGTGGACTCCCACTTCGGCTACGAGGAACGCGCCATCTCCGCCGCCCTCGACGCCGGGATCACCGACGACGGCTGGTCCGAGCCGGTGCTGCGCCTCAGGGCGCCGCGGAACCCGGCAAAGGACCTGGCGCCGCGGAACCCGGAGCCGTAGAACCGCGCCGCGCAACCCGCAGCCGTAGAGCCCGGAGCCGTAGAACCGTGGCGTAGGGCCCGGCGCCGGAAAACCCCTCGCCCCACCGGGCCCGCCCTCCCTACACTCACCACGCAGCCGCGCCCCGACGCGCGGTGTGCCGACCGTGCCGATGGACGAGACGAGAGGGGAGGCGAGCGGCCGTGCCGAAGCAGAGCGCCGCCGCCCCCTCTCCCGCCTCGCGGTACGAGGTGATCCTGGTGTCCCCGTCCTCCCGGTGCCCGCTGCGCGGCCGGCACCGGAGCAGTGCCGCCGCCGTCTGAACCCGGCCCCGAACGGCCCCGACCGGGCCCCGCACGGGCCTTGCGGCGCCACGCATCCGACGGTCAGTCGGCAAACGCACAAGGCACTGCCGAATCGCGCGCCCACCCGTAGGACACTGCCTCGAAAGGCACCCGGGCCATGCGCACCGACGCCACCACCACCACCGGCACCGCCACCGCCGCCGCCATCGCCGCCGTCCGCAACCTCGGCATCCTCGCCCACGTCGACGCCGGCAAGACCACCGTCACCGAGCGGATCCTCTACCTCACCGGCACCACCCACAAGCGCGGCGAGGTCCACGACGGCACCACCGTCACCGACTTCGACCCCCAGGAACGCGACCGCGGCATCACCATCTTCGCCGCCGCCGTCAGCTGCGCCTGGGCCGGGCACCGGATCAACCTCATCGACACCCCCGGCCACGTCGACTTCGCCGACGAGGTCGAACGCTCGCTGCGCGTCCTGGACGGCGCCATCGCGGTGTTCGACGCGGTCGCCGGCGTCGAACCGCAGAGCGAGTCCGTCTGGCACCAGGCCGAACGCCACGCGGTGCCCCGCATCGCGTTCGTCAACAAGCTCGACCGCGCCGGCGCCGACCTGGACGCCGCCGTCGCCTCCATCCGCGAACGCCTCCACCCCCGCCCCCTCGCCGTCCAACTGCCCATCGGCACCGAGGAGTCGTTCACCGGCGTCGTCGACCTGCTGCGCCTGCGCGCCCTGACCTGGCACGACGACGGCACCCCCGCCGCCCGGGGCCCGGTGCCCGACCACCTCGCCGACGAAGCGGCCACGCGCCGCCGCGCCCTGGAGGAGGCTGTCGCCGAACTGGACCCCCAGGCCCTGGAGGAGTTCTGTACCCACGGCTCCGTCACCGCCGCCACCCTCGAAGGCGCCCTACGCGAACTCACCCGCACCGGCGAGGCCGTGGTGGTCCTGTGCGGCTCCGCCTACCGCAACCGCGGCATCGAACCCCTCCTGGACGCCGCCGTCGCCTACCTGCCCTCCCCGCTCGACGTCCCGCCCGTGCGCTCCGCCGACGCGACGCAGCAGCGCGAGGCCGACCCCGAACAGCCCCTGACCGCCCTGGCGTTCAAGGTCGTCGCGGCCCCCACCGGCCGCCTCACCTACCTGCGCCTGTACGCCGGCACCCTGCACAAGGGAGCAACCGTGCTCGACACCGCCACCGGCCGCACCGAACGCGTCGCCCGCATCCTGCGCGTCCAAGCCGACCGCCACACCGAGACCGACCACGCCCGCGCCGGCGACATCGTCGCCGTCATCGGCCCCAAGGCCGCCCGCGTCGGCGCCACCCTGTGCGACCCCGACCACCCCGTCCTCCTGGAGGCCCCCGTGAGCGCCGAACCGGTCGTCACCGTCGCCGTCGAGGCCCGTCGCACCGCCGACACCGACAAACTCGCCGCCGCCCTCGCCCGCCTCGCCGAGGAGGACCCCTCACTGCGCCTGGCCACCGACCCCGAGACCGGGCAGCGCACCCTGTCCGGGCTGGGCGAGCTGCACCTGGAGGTCGCGGTGGAGAAGGTACGGCGCGACAGCGGCATCGAGGCGCTCACCGGAGCACCGACGGTCGCGCTGCGCGAGGCCCTGGTCGAGGGTGTCAGCGGCTTCGTGTACCGGCACGCCAAACAGGACGGCGGCGCCGGACAGTTCGCGCACCTCGTCCTCGACGTCCACCCGCTCCCGGACGACGCCGAGGGGGAGTTCGCGTTCACCTCCACCGTCACCGGCGGGCGCGTGCCGCGCGAGTACGTCCAGGCCGTCGAGGCCGGGTGCCGCGACGCCCTCGCCGAGGGCCCGCTCGGCGGCCACCCGGTCACCGGCGTCGCCGTCACCCTCACCGACGGGGCCACCCACCCCAAGGACTCCTCCGAGCTCGCCTTCCGCACCGCCGCCCGCCTCGGGCTGCGCGAGGCGCTGCGGGCCTCGCGGATGCGGCTGCTGGAGCCGGTCGCGCAGGTGACGGTCACCGTGCCCGAGGACGCCCTGGGCACCGTCCTGGGCGACCTCGCCGCCCGGCGCGGCCACGTCCGCTCCACCACCGCCGGGCGCGGCGGCACCGCCCAGGTGGGCGCGCTGGTACCGCTGGCCGAACTGTTCGGCTACGCCGGCCGCCTGCGCGGCCGCACCCAGGGCCGCGGCACCTTCACCACCCGCCCGGCCGGCTACGCACCCGCCCCCGCCGGCGCCGACGCCGGCTGAGCCCCGAGCCCCGAGCCCCGAGCCCCGAGCCCCGAGCACTGAGCGCTGGGCACTGACCCTGAGCGCTGAGCGCTGAGCGCTGAGCCCTGGGCCCTGGGCCCGGTGCCCCGGGCCCGTCCCCCCTTCCCCGCGCGGGCAGGGAGGGGCGGGCTAGGGGCGGCCCGCCTACAGTGCCCCGGCCTCGGCCGCCGCCCACGCCGACGGGTACAGCGGACGCCAGCCCAGGTCCCGGCGCGCGGCGGCGGTCGACATCTGCCCCTCCCACGGATCGAACATCTCATCCGGCGAACTGCCGGGGTGCGCAAGGCCGTTGAGCGCGTACAGGTCCCAGGCCGTCAGCGGCGCGTCGTCGCCGACGTTGTACGCCCGCCCCTCGATCCCGGGCACCGACACCGCCCGCCACAGCGCCCGCGCCACGTCCGTGTGGTGCACCACCGCCAGGCGCCGGTGCGCCGCCCAGCCGGCCGCCCACCGCAGCGACTGCGCCAGATGCGGATCGCCCTGCCCGTACACGAACGCCAACCGCACCACCACCAGCGGCAGTCCACCGCCCAGCGCACGCAGCCCGTCCTCCGCCTGCGCCTTGGACGCCGCGTACACCCCCCACGCCGGATCCGGCGCCAACCGGTCGCCCTCCACCGCGGGGCGCCCCAGCCCCCGCCCGTACACCAGGTTCGTACTGGTGTGGACGAACCGGGCCACCCCCGCCTGGGCCGCCTGGCGCCCCAGCGCCACCGCGGCGTCCCGGTTCACCGCCCACGCCGCCTCCTCCGACACCCCGCGCGGCGCCGCCGCCACGTTCACCACCACCCCGGCGCCCTCCAGCGCCCGCGCCCGGTCCGCCTCCACGCACAGGTCGCCGACCACCACCTCGGCCCCGAGCCGCGCCAGCGCGTCCGCCCTGCCCGCATCGCGCACCAGCACCCGCACCGAGGAGCCTTCCGCCCCCGCCCACCGCAGCAGCCGCGGCACCAGCCGGCTACCCACCGAACCCGTCGCACCCGTCACCAGGATCCTTGCCATCGTCTGTCCCCTCCAAGGAAGTTGATGTCCTCCGACACCCACCACCCTGCCCGTGGCGCGCGAAACCCGGCAGAGGCCTCCCGAACCAGGGACTCCCGCTCCCTGGCTGGGAGGGCGCGACGCTCCCGCGCCGGGCAGGCGCGGCACGGACGGCAGACGCGTCGCCCGCAGCCAGGGACCGCCGGTCCCTGGCTACGCCCCGCACCCCGGGGCCATCCTGGGGGCATGATCGATCGCGCGGCGCTGGCCGACTTCCTCACCCGCACCCGGGCCCGCCTCACCCCTGCCGACCTGGGACTGCCGCCCGGCGCCCGGCGGCGCACCCCCGGACTGCGGCGCGAGGAGGTGGCACAGGTCGCCGGACTGTCGGTGGACTACTACGCACGCCTGGAACAGCGGCGCGGACCGCAGCCCTCACCGCAGCTGCTCGCCGCACTGGCCCGGGCACTTCGCCTCAGCGAGGACGAACGCGACCACCTGTTCCGCCTCGCCGGACACGAACCGCCGCGCCGCCACGGCCCGCTCGGACACGTACGCCCCGGACTGCTGCTGATCCTGGACCGCCTCCACGACACACCCGCCCAGGTGGTCTCCGACCTCGGCGACGTCCTCGCCCAGAACCCCATGGCCGCCGCCGTCTTCGGCGATCTCACCCCGCTGCCGCCCGAGCACCGCAACCTGCTGCTGCGCTGGTTCACCGAACCCCAAGTCCGCGCCCTGTTCCCGCCCGAGGACCACGACGACCTCACCCGCGCCCACGTCGCCGCCCTGCGCTGCGCCCACACCGCCCGCCCCGGCGACCGGCGCGCCACCGAACTGCTCGACCGACTCCTCGCCACCGGAGCCGAGTTCACCTCCTACTGGGAACGCCACGAGGTCGCCCGCCGGCGCAGCGGCAACAAACGCCTCCTGCACCCGGTCGTCGGACCGCTGGACCTGGAGTGCGAAGTCCTCGCCGCCGGCGGCGAGGACCAGCTGCTGCTCGTGCACACCGCCGCTCCGGGCAGCGACAGCGCCTCCCGCCTGGACCTGCTGCGCGTCGTCGGCACCGGCGCCCCGGCCTGAAAGCCCCGCCGCGCCGCGCCGCACGCCGCTGCCCGTAGGCTGGGCGGGCCCCCGGCGGAACAGACCATCACCATCGGGGCGGAACACGACAGAAGCGGGCAGGCAGGGCATGCAGTTCGACGACCAGGGCGACCTCGACACCTCGCAGGTGGACGACCGGCGCGGCATCCCGGGCGGGAAGGCCGCCATCGGCGGCGGTGCCGTGGGCCTGATCGCGGTGCTGTGCGCCGTCCTCCTCGGCGTCGACCCCCACCTGCTGGGCCTGTCCTCCTCCACGGGCCCCGCCTCCTCCTCCGGCGTGCGCACCGCCGGCCAGGCACAGCAGGCCTGCAAGAGCGGCGCGGACGCCAACAGGCGCCAGGACTGCCGGATCGTGGCCGTCACCAACAGCCTGCAGGAGTTCTGGCGCACCGAACTGCCGCGCCGCACCAACATCCCCTACCGCAACGCCGAGACGGTGCTGTTCACCGGCCAGGTCTCCACCGCCTGCGGCCCGGCGACCAGCGCGGTCGGCCCGTTCTACTGCCCGGGCGACAAGAAGGCCTACGTCGACCTCGGCTTCTTCGACGAGCTCTCCGCCCGCTTCGGCGCCAAGGGCGGCCCGTTCGCCGAGTCCTACGTCGTCGCCCACGAGTACGGCCACCACATCCAGACCCTCACCGGCGCCATGCAGAAGGTCGGCGCCGACCGCCAGGGCGCGAACAGCGCCGCGGTGCGCCTGGAGCTGCAGGCCGACTGCTACGCCGGGGTGTGGGCCAACCACGCCACCACCACCCCGCAGCCCTCCACCGGGCGCCCGCTGATCGCCTCCCTCACCGACCAGGACATCGCCCAGGGCCTGGACGCGGCCGCCGCCGTCGGCGACGACCGCATCCAGCAGCAGGCCACCGGGCGCATCAACCCGGAGGCCTGGACGCACGGCTCCGCCGAGCAGCGCAAGGCCTGGTTCACCACCGGCTACCGCAGCGGCGACCTCGCCCGGTGCGACACCTTCTCCGCACCGAAGCCGTAGCGGCGAGGCGGTGGGACCCGCCGTCAGGGGCGGCGGGCACCGGCGGGGGCCGGCTCCACGCTCAGGCCCTTGCGGGTGCGCTGGAGCAGCTGGACCAGCAGCCCCTCCGCCGGGCGCCGCTCGGCCAGCAGCCGGTTGCAGTGGAGGTGGACGTAGCTGCCGAGCAGCCGCTCACGGTCGGTGGACAGCACCCCGGCGGCCTCCAGCGCGGACAGCCGCTCCACGGCCCCGGCGAGCGCGCCGCGGCGCTGCGCCAGGATCTCCTGCACCGCGCCGCCCAGCAGCTCCGGCCCCTGCGGGGTGCCGAGCAGCGCGCGCAGACGCCGCTGGCGCACGCGGTAGTCCTCGCCCGCCTGGCGGCGGGCGGAGCCGTAGAACTGCCGGGCCTGCTCGGTGTACCAGTGCAGGCGCTGCCCGGTGTCCAGGCCGAGCCCGGCGAGCAGGTCGTCGGTGCTCACGGCGGCCAGCTCGGTCAGGTCGGCGGGGCCGGCACTTTCGGCACCTTCGGCGCCCTCGGCGAGCAGGCGCATCACGGCCCGGCTGTCGGCGCAGAAGACCTCCTCGCTGGCGTCGGTGCCCTCCGAGCCGCCGTAGCGCTCGAGTTCGCGTTCGTAGGTGTCGATGACCAGCCGGGAGAGCAGGCCCTGGTCGGTGAGTTCGGCGGCGAGGCGGGCGACCTCCGGGAGCAGGTGCCGGGTCAGGGCCTCCTGGTCGCCCTGGAAGCGCAGGCGCAGGTGCGGGTCGGGGTCGGCGTAGCGGATGAAGAACCACCGATGCGCGAGCCCGGAGACCTCGGCCATCTCGCACAGGCGCCTCAGCGGCCCGGCCAGCAGGGCGTTCTCCTGGTCGCGGTCGCCGTAGAACTTGGCGAACAGCCAGTCGCTGCCCGGCAAGCGCACCCGGTCCCGCACCGGGACGGGGCGGCCCTCGCCGCGCACCAGCGCCGGTACGGGCTCGGGCTCGGGCTCGAGCGAGGCCTCGGCCTGCGGGGCGGCGGGCTGCGCCTGAGGCTGCGGTACGGCCTGTACGGCCTGGACGCCCGGTGAGGCCGGTGCGGGCGGCTGCGGGCGCAGGACGAGCGGGGCGACGAGCTCGCTCATGAACACGCCGTCCGTGCCGGGCACCCACGCGTCGGCGGTGTCGGGCAGGGCCTCCTGGAGCAGGAGCAGTGCGGCGCGGCTGCTGCGGGCCTCGGCGCGCAGCTGCTCGACCTGGCCGGGGTCGTCGAGGTCGAGCAGCAGCCGGTTGTCGGCCATGGTCAGGTACAGGCGCGCCGGGACGGACCACTCGGCGCGCCAGGCGGCCACATGGGCGGCGAAGGCCCCGGCGTCGCCCACCCGCCCGGCCCCGCCACCCCCGCCACCCCCGCCGCCGCTGCCGCCGTTGCCGTCGGGTTCGGTGCCCTCGGTGGTGGGGCGCAGCAGCCACCGGGCGGGGGCGAGCACGATCCGGCCGTACTGCACCCTGGGCAGGAACGGGAAGCCGGCCGCCGGGCCCCAGTCGAAGGGCGCGAACTCGGGCGCGCCGTCGCGGGCCACCTCGTCCAGGAACCGGCACACGGCGGGCGCCTGGTGGGTGTTGAGCATGTGGCGCGCGGTGGGGCGCAGCTCGGCGTCCAGGCGCCGCGACCACAGCCGGTAGCGGTCGCGGTGGAGGCCGACCAGGATGTCGTCCGGCGCCACGACCCGCTCGGAGCTCACCCCGGCGGGCACGTCCAGGACGATCTCGTGCCCGGCCACGGCGGGGCGCACGACGACGTTCGCCATCCGGTGGTTGGCGGGCAGGTAGACGACCTCGGCGGGCAGCGCGGCACCGGGGCGGGCCCGGTCCTCGGCCTCGCCCAGGTGGCGCAGCGCCGCCGGGCCCTGCGGCGCGAGGAGGTCGGCGAAGCGTCCCAGCGAGCGGCCGGCGCTGCTGGCGCCCAGGTTGGGCCCGACGACCAGGAGGAAGTCCCCGCGGTCCACGGCCTGGCGGCAGGCGGCGGCGACGAACGCGGACAGTTCCAGCGACAGCGGCGCGCGGGTGGCCGCGGTCGCGGGGTCGAGGGTCTGCAGGTCGGCGAGCAGGGACTCGGTCAGCTCGACCGTGCGCCGCCCGTCCCGCAGGGCTCCCAGGGCCAGGTCGGTGAGCGCGTTCGCGCGTCGGGCGGCCGTGTCGGGCGCCAGCGCGGCGCCGTGCGCGTGGGAGAGCGGGCCGATCCCGGTGTGCTCGTCCAGCAGCTCCAGCAGGGGCACCTGCCGCTCGAAGCCGTAGCGCTGGACGAACGCGGCGCGGTGGGCCGCCAGTTCGGCACTGCCGAGCGGCTGCGGCGACAGGCGCAGGAGCAGCTCGGCGGCCCGGGCGCACTCCTCGCCGACACGGGCGGCGAGCCGCTCGCCGCCCACCGGGCGCGCCATGTCGGTCTGGAACGCCGGCCCGCCCGCCGGGTGCACGGCCTCGGCGCGCCTGGCGATGGCACGGGCCCGCTTCGGCGCCTCCTCCGCCGGGGCACCGTCGAGGTCGGCCATCTCGGCCAGCAGCCCGCCGAGCAGGGCGGCGGTGGGCGCGCAGGCGGGGCGCCCGGCCAGGCGCCGGCGCAGCTCCTCGGCCGGGTCGGCGGTGGTGAGCGCGGCCCGCAGGTCGGTGACCAGCAGGCGCTGGCGCCACAGCTCGGCGAGCAGCTGCTCCACCTGCTCGGCGCTGCCGCCCGTGTGCTCCAGCAGGTCCCGGCGCAGCACCTCGTACGGGACGGGCCGGCGGGCGGCGCGCAGCGCCTCGCGGACGGCGGCGGTCAGGCGCACCGAGCCGCCGCCGACGGCGGCGCCGTCGGCCAGGGCGAGTCGTCCGTGGCGCTCCACGGCGAGGGCGGCGGCCGCCCAGCGGCTGTCGGCGCGGGCGGCGGGGTCCTGCTCCAGGGCGAGGCACAGCTCGGTCAGCCAGCCCATGTCGGGGCGGGTGCGGATGCGGTCGGCGTCGTTGCGCACGGACAGCGTGGTGCGCTCGCCCCAGCTCGCGAGGGACACGGCGGCGAACGCCCCGTACGGGGTGGGCCGGGTGCTCATCCGGATCAGGTAGCGGGCCAGTTTCAGCTCGGCCCGCGCGGTGTCGCGCGCGCTCGCCCCGGGGCGCTGCAGGGCGTCGAGCAGGTCGGGGCTGGCGAGGGCCAGGGCCCGAAGCACGCGCGGGTCGGCGAGGCCGGCGCGCGCATCGCCGGTGGCGGCGCCCGGCCCGCGGGCCGGCAGCAGGGGGGTGCGCACGATCAGCCAGGGCGCCGGCTCGTAGAGCGGGCCGCGCCCGCGGCGCCGCGGCGCGCTCGTGGTGCCGACGGGCTCCGGGGCTCGTCCGGGGGCTCGGTCGGGGGCGGGCGTCATGACAGCGCCACCGCCCGGTCCCACACCGGCTCGCGGTCCGTCGCGGCCGCCAGCAGGACGAGGGCGACCCCGGCCGCGCCGTCGAGGAAGCCGGGCTGGTCGACGCGGTTGCCCGCGGGCTCCAGCGCCGCGATCCCCATCGGCCGCGCCCGGTCGACGTGCGCCAGGACCTGCTCGGTGAGGTCGGCGGCGGCCTCGGTGAACACGGGCAGCCCGGTGTCGTGGGCGAAGCGCAGCGTCACCTGCAGGAGGCCCGCGACGCCGTGGCAGAACGTCGGGGAGTCGATGCGGCGCTCCGACACGGGCCGGCGGTAGACCGCCTCCATCGCCCGCACCGCCGCCTGGCACAGCCCGTCGTCACCCAGCGCGCTGCCCGCCAGCCACAGCGCCCTGGCGACCCCCGGGCTGCCGTAGCACCACGCGCTGCGGGTGGCGAAACCCGCCCGGCCCTCGCGCAGCCCCGCGGCGCCGTCGACCAGCGGGACGACGGCCGGCCAGTTCGGCCCGGCCGCGTCGTCTACCCGGTGCGCCAGCAGCCACCGGGCCAGCTCGCGGACGGCCGCTTCCACACCCCCGCCCCCGACACCCCCGCCCCCGACACCAGCGCCCGCGACGCCGCTGCGCATGGCCAGCGCCAGCAGCGCGAGCGGGCCCGGGATGCCGTGCGCCAGACCGCAGTTGAGATTGCCCAGCGGATAGGCCCGGGCCTGCTCCTCGTCGTGCAGCAGCGCCGCCGGGGTGTGCCAGGCCGGCGGGCGCCCGCCGGGGCGGGCCAGGCCGGCCAGTGCGCCCAGCACCTGCGGCAGCGCCGGGTGCGCGGGGCGCTGCGGCCCGGCGGGCAGCAGGTGGGTGGCGATGCCGCTCAGGCCCGAGATGAGGTCGAAGGCCGACACCGGCATGCCGCTGCGCCCGCGCAGCGCCGCCGCCCCGGACAGGCTCGCCGCCGCGATCGGGGCGTCGAGCACCTGGCGCAGGCGCCGGTAGCCGTGGCCCTCGCCCAGCACCGCGGCGCAGAACGCGACGCCGCTCAGCCCGGCGAACAGGCTCGGCCCGGCGCCGCCGCGCCGCTCCAGCGCGCTCACCGCGCTCGCGAGGTGCGCGTGCCCGGTGCGGTCCCAGCCCTCGGCGGGGAAGCAGCGGTCCAGCTGGGCGCACAGGAGCGCCTGGCCGGTGTCGCCCTGGGCCAGTGACACCGGGTCCCAGTGCACCGAGTTGGGGAACGCGGTCTGCCGGGCGGCGAGTTCGATCGCCGCCCGGACCCGTGGCGGGCTGGTGGCCCGGTCGGCGATCAGCCGGGCGGTCTCGAGCGCGCGCGCCCGTGCCGCCGGCCCCAGCCGCGGTGCCCAGCCGCCGTTGCCTTGCGCTGTCGCCGTCGCTGTCGTCGCCGGGGTGGCGGAGGCGGGCGACGGCGTCGTACCGGATGTCGTCATACGTGTCCTCAGACTCGGCATTGCGGGTTGTTTCCGCAGGTGAACACGTGCGGGTTGCAGGTGTCGCAGGTGTGGCAGGTATGGCCGTGGCAGGTGTCGCAGGTGGCGTCGTCGCAGGTGCGGCAGGTGGCGCCGGGGCAGGTCTGGCACGTGACGGCGAACTCGGTGCGGCAGGGAGCGCCCGTGGCCCACCGGGGCACGTTGCCGGGGACGCCGGGGATCTCGGTGACGGTGGGGAAGGTCGGGAAGGTGGGGAGGGTGCCGCACACCGGGCCGGTGCAGCGCAGGGTGTCGACGGTGGCGCACACCGGGCCCGCGGTGCAGCGGAAGGTCTCGATGGGGCCGCACACCACGCCCGCGGTGCAGCGGCAGGTGTCGTCGACGGTCGCGCAGGCCGGGTTCGCGGTGCAGCGGCACGTGGCGTCGGCGGTGAAGCACCCCGCGCCGGCGGTGAGGCATCCCGCGTTCGCGGTGCAGCGGCACGTGTTGTCGAACGTCACGCACCCCGCGTCCGCGGTGCACTGGCAGGTGTGCGGCCTGCAGGCGGTGTTGAACTGGGTCGGGCAGTCGAAGTCGGTGACGCAGGCGAACTCGGTGCGGCAGCCGTCGAAGGTCGGCCCCGGCAGGGTGTCCGGTCCGCGGGGCACCGTCCCGGTCCGGCGCGGCTGCCCCAGGCGCAGGTCGAGGTCGAACTCGTCCACGGGAGCGGCCTGCGCCACTCGGGTGAAGTGCACGGTGGCGTCGCGACGCAGGGTGACCTTCGTCGCCTCGAGTCCGACGAACGGGGGCCGGTCGCTGTCGACGGTCTCCACCGACAGCACGTCGGCGGAGGCGAACTCGGCGTAGTAGTCGAGCTGCTTGTTGAAGTACAGGCGCCGGAACCCGGTGCGGTCGCTGTCGCCGAGCAGGCCACTGAGCGTCAGCGTCCTGGCCGGCCGCTCGGAGGGACCGGAGAGGTTCCTCGTCACGAAGTCGTCCTGGGGGCGGTCGCCGATGCCGCTGGGCCCACCGGGTTCGGAGTTCTTGTCGGCCATGTCAACCTCGGGTGCTACTGGAACGGTCCTGTGGCGCGGTTCCTGCTGCGCCGCCACGGCGGCGACGGCCCCACAGCGACGGTCGCGCAGGGCTGTGCGCGCCCGGGTGCCGTGACCGCGCCGCACCGCCGACCTGTCAGCAGTCCTGCAGCACGCCGAAGCTCACGAGGACACAGGACCCGGGACGGCGAACCGCGCCGGCCGTGTTAACTCTGCGTCACTCTTGGTTCTGTCTCTCCTCCCATTGTGGGACGGATCGCTCGTACCCGCACCGCCCGGGGGAGTTGCCGGTGCGCACGGGTAGGGTCCGGGCAGGTCGAGGACGTTCCCGAGAAGGTGGCATGGGTCCTGGTGCGTGGCGCTCGGGTGCCGGTTACGCGCGACAGCGGTGTGGACGTCTTCTCCTTCCCCGGTGGGAAGAGGGAGCCGGGTGAGTCCGATGCCGAGACCTTGGCGCGCGAGATCGACGAGGAACTCGGGTCCCGGGTCGATACGGCCACGATGGTGCACGTCGGCACCTTCGAGACGCGCAGAGATCGCGACGGACGCACCGAGTTCCGGATGATCTGCTACACCGCCGAGCACACCGGTCCGCTGGTTCCCTCGAACGAGGTCGCGGAGTCGGACTGGTTCGGCTACGGCGATCGTGCGCGGGTCTCGCCGGTGGACCGGATGGTGTGCGACATGCTCCGGCCTGCTGCGCTGAGGGCCCGGCCGGGACCGCCGGGCAGTGCGGATCGGTCCAGAGCCGGGTGCCCCCGTCCGGGCGCGTGAAGGTCGTGGGCAGCCCGGGCGGGATCAGCAGCCCGGCCCGGCGGCGCACCGGCCGCGATCGGGCCCCGGGGGTGAGCGGCCGTCAGGGCGCCGACCAGAGGGCGAGCACGCGGGCGGCGGCCCCGCCGGCCTGACGCACGCCCTCCCGGTACGCGCCTACCCAGGCCTCCCGGTCCGCCCGCTCGGAGTCGAGCAGGGCCCGCGCCGCGGCGTCGGGTGCGAGGGCCACGGCGGCGGGCCAGGGCGTGAGGTCGGTGGGCGGGTGGCGGTGTGCCAGCGGCTCGACCACGACCAGGGCGCGGGCCCCGGCGGCGAGGTCGGCGTTGGCGCCGGCGCGCAGCGCGCCGTCGATGCCACGCCGCCCGCCGGGCAGGGTGACGGGCACCTCGATGCCCGGGAAGGCGCTGGAGGCGGCGACCGCGTGCAGCAGCGGCACGCCGTCGCCGGCGCCGAGCACCAGGGGCTCGCCGTCCACCGCGTCAACCGCGGTGACCAGCAGGGTACGGGCCGGCCAGGCGGGTGCGCCGATCAGGGCCTCGCGGTGGGCCAGCAGGTCGCGTTCGGCCTCGGGGTCGGCGCTCGCCAGCGCGATGCGCCCGACCCGGCGGCGGGCCTCGGCGGGCTCCAGGCCCTGGCCGAGGACGGCGAACACCTCGCCCATGACGGCCGGATCGGGCCGGTGGGAGCGGGCCGCGGGGCGCCGGGCCGGGTCCACCAGGCGTGCCGGATCCTGCCCGCCGGCCAGCAGTGCGGCCACGATCGCGCCGGCCGAGGTGGCGACCGTCAGGTCCGCCGCACCCAGGTCCACCCCGGCCTCGCGCAGCCCGCTCACCAGCCCGGCCGTCCAGGCGGCGCCCAGCCGGCCCCCCGGCCCGAGCACGAGCGCGCGCCCGGGACCCCGTCCGTGACCGTGACCGTCCGTCACGGCAACCCCGTTCCCCATGGTGACCCCCTCCGTCACGGCGACCTCTGCCGTTCTTGAAACAGTCGTACCATAAAGTGCTACACCGGTGCCGACCCGATATCGACCAGTCGTCACCGAGCCGCCGGAGAGAGGACCGACCGCCGTGGGACGACCCGCCGACCCCGCCCGCCGCGAACGCACCCTGGCCCGGGCCACCGACCACGTGCTCGCCCACGGACTGGCCGGACTGAGCCTGCGCCCGCTGGCCGCCGCCCTCGACACCAGCCCGCGCATGCTGCTCTACGACTTCGGCAGCAAGCAGGAACTCGTGGCCGCCGTCCTCGCCGAGGCCCGCCGCCGCGGCGCGGCCCGTCTGGCCGGGTGCCCGCCCCTGCGCACGGGCACACCCGCGCAGCGGCTGCGCGGCATCTGGGCGTGGCTGAGCGCACCCCAACGCGCCCCGTTCGTCCGGCTGTTCTTCGAGGTCCACGCCGACCTGCTGGCCCACCCCGAGCACTACCCCGACCGCGCCCGGCCGGTCACCGACTGGTTCGAGACCCTGGGCGCCGTCTTCGCCGACGTCACCGAAGGGGAGGACGACACCGCCACCCCCACCCTGATCATGGCCGTCCTGCGGGGCCTGCTGCTCGACCTCACCCTCACCGGGGACCGCGACCGCGCCGACCGGGCCCTGGAACGCTTCGCCCGCCTGCTGGAGACCGGCCCGGCGTCGTGACCGGCCCATTGCCCGCAAGGGTGTGAAGCGGCGCGCGTTGCCCCTTGAGCGGGATGCCCGTCCGCGTGCACTGCGGCTGGGAGGACGGCGCCGGCCACAACGCCTCGGTCGAGACCCGAGGCCCGGGCCCGCCGGACGGGTGGCTCGGTCACCACCGGCACGCGCAGCGCCACCACGGCGCGAGTGGAGTTCGTCGGCACCTCGATCAGCGGCGACGGCGACGGCGAGCAGCAGCGCCCCGCAAACGGGGGTGCCCGCCGCTCCCCCCGGCGCGGCGGGCACCCGATCCGTGGCGGATCGTCAGGGACGGTCGAGGGTGATCGAGTTGATCGGGCCCAGGTCGTAGTAGACGCCGTTCTGGGCCGCGATGTCGTACACGCAGTTCGCGCCGCCCGAGCCGCGGCACAGGTGCGCGTGCGCGCCGCCGGTCTGGTTGTTGAGCACCCAGTGGTTGCCGTACTGGTTGCTCAGGTTGTGCGCCCCGTAGCTCCAGAACACGTCGGTCGGGTTGACCGCCGGGTCCTGGTTCTGCGGGTAGATGCAGACCGCGCCGGACGGGCAGTTCGCCCAGGAGCCGGTGACGGCGCCGGCGTTGCCGGTGCCCAGCGCGGTCAGGGCGGCGGTGGCGAGGCCGAGGGCGGCCAGGGCATGGGTGATCCTGCGCATGGGGTGGTTCTCCCTTGGCTGGTACGGGGCTGGTACGCGGCCCGGCGATCGGCCGGACCGCTGCCCGTCAGCCTAGGAACGCACCACCGGCAGCGGTCCCTGACACCTGACAGGGGCGCGCCGCCTTGCCCCGGGCCGCCCCGTGCGCAACCACCCGCCCACCCTCACCCGGCCACGACCCCCGGCGTCAGGCGCAGCCGCTGCGGACGGGCCGGCGGGCGCAGCTGCTCGGCCGCCAGCTGGTCGCGGCGGGCCTGCCAGGCCAGCAGCCGGACCCGGGCCTGCTGGTCGCGCTCCGCCACCGCCCCGTCCGCGGCCGGGCCGGGGTCCGCCTCGCGCAGCAGCACCCGGGCCGGGCGGTCCTCGCCGCCGGACAGGACGTCAAGGACACGGAAGCGCGCGCCGGGCGGGAAGACCACCTCCGGGTCCCCGTCCTCGGCGATCACGGACGTCCGGCGGCCGGTGGCGGACCAGACGAGGAACTCCGCCGACGTCCCCGGCGCGAGGTCGGCCTCCGAAGTCCCGACCACGGGAGCGGGCTCCGTCAGCAGCACGCCCCGCACGTAGTGCCGCAGCACGTCCTCGCCCACGTCGGCACCCAGCAGCACGGCGCCCCGGTGGTTGGGCAGCCGGCGCAGCCCGGAACCCAGGCACGCCAGGTACGGCTCCAGCGGCCCCGGGCCGCCGGGCCGGCGCGCCGCTGCCACCAACTCGGCGCGGGACGCGGGCAGTCCGGTGTCGGCGTGGTGCAGGTACACCGCCGCGAGGTCGTCCTTCAGGTCGTCGCGGGCCTGCGAACGCAGCGCCGGCAGCCGCAGGGCGGCCTGCTCGGCGCGGCTGGCGTAGCGGTGGAAGTGCGGGCCGAGCAGGGCACGGAAGGCGGTCCGCTCGGCGGCGGTGGACGGCCGTCCGGCGGCAGGGACGCCGTCCGGCGCGAGGAGCCGGGGCACGACGGGGACCTCGGCCCCGTCGCCGTCGTCGCCGCCGTTGCTGTCGCTGTCGCCGGCGGCGGGTTCGGTGACGACGGGCGCCACGGTGGCGGGTTCGGTGCCCGGCGCGGGGGAGCCGGCGGACTCCGGGCCCGCCTCGCCGGGGACGACGACCGGTCCGGTCCGCGCGGCGGGCGAGACGGCGAGGCCGAAGTCCTGCGCGCCGGTCGCGGGTTCGGTCGCGGGTTCGGCTGCGGGGGTGGGGCCGGCGGACGTGGCCGTCCGCGTGGGCGGGGCCGGGAAGCCGGGGGCGGGTTCGGGGGTGTCCGGGTCCTGGGCCGCGGCCACGGGCTCGGGTTCGGGTTCCGACTCGGGCTCGGTCGAAGGTTCGGGTTCGGTCGCGGGTTCGGTCGCGGGGGTGGGGTCGGCGGACGTGGCCGTCCGCGTGGGCGGGGCCGGGAAGCCGGGGTCGGGTTCGGGGGTGTCCGCGCCGTCCGGGTCCTGTGCAGTGGTCGCGGGCTCCGGCTCGGGCACGGGTTCCGGCGCGGGCCGGGGGCCGGTGCCCGGTCCGTGGGGGAGCGGCGTACGGGCGGGGGCGGCCGGGCGGCCGGTCTCCCGTGCGGGGCCCGCGTGCAGGAGCAGCCCCGGTACCGTCGCGCCCGGGACGGTGAGTGCCGTCAACAGGCCGTCCAGGGCGGCGAGCACCTCCGCCGGCACCGTACGGTCACCCGAACCGGCGATGAGCAGGGGACGGGCCGGGTCGGGGTCGAGCAGCCGCGGGCCGTGGTCCTGCGGCGGGTCCTCGGGGCGCAGCCACAGGCCGGCCGGGACCGCCTCCAGCCGCCAGCCCGTCACCGGCGCGCGGTAGAGCGCGGGGCCGTCGGGAACGGTGCCGTCCGGCAGGTGGCGCCAGGCGGAGGCGACGACGCGGCCCCGCCCGGGGGAAGCGGTCAGCTCGGTCAGCCACGGCTCCCAGCCGGGGGTGCCGTCGCCGGCCAGGACACGGGAGGAGCAGCCGTCCGCGGTGCGCATCGGCAGGCCGACGGCGGCCCGGACGTCACGGCCCAGCTCGGCCGCGAGGGCGGCGGCCAGCGCGACGAGCGCCGTGGTGGCCGCCCAGGGCGCGCTGACCAGGAGGTCGGCCGGGGCGGGGTGGACCCGGCTCAGCCGCTCGGCGATGCCGGCGGCCGCGGGCAGCGGCGCGCCGGGGTGTCCGACGACCAGGACCAGGGTGCCCGGCGCCGCCGTGGCGCGGGTCAGCGGGCCGGGCGGGAGGTCGGGGGCGGGCTCGCTGCGGAACCAGTAGCCCCGCGGCAGCACGGTCACCAGCGGGTCCCCGTCGAGTGGGTCGCGGTCGCCGCCCGCCACGGGAACGGCGGAACCCGCCACGGGAACGGGGGAAAGGGAGGGGGAAGCGGACGGCCCGGGGGAGGGCGGCACCGGCGCGGGCGACACCGGGTCGGAGGAGGACGGTACAGGGGCGGCCTGCGGTGCCTGAGGCACGGTCGGGCTGCCCGCGACCGTCTCCGTCGTGCCCGCGACCGGCTTCGTCGTGCCCGCGACCGGCTCCGCCGTGCCCGCGACCGCAGCCGGCGGCGGCACCGGCGCGTCCGACACCGGGGCAGGCCCGGCGGCAGGCCCGGCAGGCCCCGCCTGGAGAGCCGTCGCGGCGCTCCCGGACAGCGGGGCCCCAGGCGCCGCCGGGTCCGCCGCCCGTGCCCGGGCGGCCGCCGCCGCCACGGCCGCGGCCGTCTCCGGCAGCGGCCACACCGGCCCGAGCCGGCGGGTGCGGCCGGCCGGGGTGAACAGCCACCAGGAGGCCGGCGTCGCCTCCTCGGCCCCGTCGGTCAGCAGGGTCCCGTCGGGCCGCAGGGTGACGACCCCGTCCGGGGCGACGATGCTGGTGGCGGCCAGTTCGGCGATCCGCTGGGCGGGCCGCCGCCCGTCGGGCTGGGCGGCGGCCAGGCCGGAGGCCGCCAGGACCAGGGTGGCGGCCCGGCGGGCGGCCGCGGTGCGGGCCAGCTCCTGCAGGCTCGAGAGCAGGACGGGCTGCGCGTCGGCGGCCGCCGCCAGCACCGTCACGGTGCCGACCACGCACGGCAGTTCGGCCAGCGCGTCGGCGAGCTCGGCCGGCAGCGCCGCCCCGTCCGCCGCCCCGTCCGCCGCGCCGGGCGCGATGACGAAGTGCGGACCCGCCTGGTGCAGCACCGCGGGCTCCGGGGCCGGGGTGTCGCGGTGGCGGGTCAGCCAGCGTCGCACCGGCGCCTCCCGGGCACTCATCGCTGCGCCCCTTCGCTCTCGTCGAGGACCGCGGTCTGCACCTGCACCGTGCGGCGCCTGGTGATGTGCAGGGCCCGCCCGGGCGGGAAGGCACGGGGTTTGGTGTTGCCGAACAGGAAGCCCTCGCTCGGCGGGCAGGACAGCAGCACCGCCGGGGTGTTGACCTCCTCCAGCTTGCGCAGCAGCTGGTCCGAGGAGGCCCGCCCGATGCCGTTGGCGCTGCGCGCCACGATCAGGTGCAGGCCCAGCTCGACGCCCTGCGCCAGGTAGTCCAGCAGCGGCGCGAACGGGTGGGCCGCGATCCCGCCGGGGGAGCCGGCGACCAGCTCGTAGTCGTCGACCAGGATGAACAGCTCCGGGCCCTCCCACCAGTCCCGCAGCCGCAGCCGCTGCGGCGCGATGTCCGCGCCGGGCAGCCGGTTGGCCATCGCCCGTGCCGCGCCGTCCACGATCTGGCGCAGCACGTCGACCGCGACCGCGTGCCCGAGCCGGTACTCCTCCGGCACCGCGCCCTGCAGCACGCGGCGGTAGTCGACCAGCATGATGCGCGCCTCGTCGGGCCGGTAGGCGCCGGTGATGCCGGCCGCGACCAGCTTCAGCAGGTTCGTCTTGCCCGACTCGCTGTCACCGACCACCACCAGGTGCGGCGTCTCCTCGAAGTCGTGCCACAGCGTGTCCATCGAGACGTCCTGCAGGCCCAGCGGCACGCGCAGCCGACCCTCGGGAGCGGGCAGCGCGGCGGCGGGCAGCTGCAGCGGCAGCATCCGGACCTCGGGCGCGCGCGGCCCCGTCCAGTGCTCCGCCACGGCGTCGACCAGGTCGGCGACCCCGTCGCCGAGGTCGTCGGTGCTGCCGCTGCCGTCCATCCGGGGCAGCGCGGTGAGGAAGTGCAGCTCCTCGGTGGTCAGACCGCGGCCGGGGATCTTGGGCACCGTCCCCGCGACACGCATCCCGATCGCGGAGTCGACCGGGTCGCCCAGGCGCAGCTCGAAACGGGTGCCGAGCAGGTCGCGCAGCGCGCCGGTGACCTCGCCCCAGCGGGTGGTGCCCACGATCAGATGGACGCCGTAGTTGAGGCCGCGCTGGGCGATCAGGGTCAGCGCCGGCGCGAGGTCGGCGAACTCCTGGCGCACGGTGTTCCAGCCGTCGATCACCAGGAAGACGTCGCCGTGCGCCTCCTGCGGCAGCTCACCGGCCGCCAGCATCCGGCGGAACGCCGCCACCGAGTCGATGCCGAGCTCGGCGAAGCGCTGCTCGCGCCGCGCGAGGATCGCGTTGACCTCCGCGACGGTGCGCACCACCCGCTCGGGGTCGTGCCGCCCGGTGACCCCGCCCACGTGCGGCAGGCCGCGCAGCGAGGAGAGCGTGCCACCGCCGAAGTCCAGGCAGTAGAACTGCACCTCGCGCGGGGTGTGGGTGAGCGCGAGCGCCGTCATCAGGGCCCGCAGCAGGGTGGACTTGCCGCTCTGCGGGCCGCCCGCGATCCCCACGTGGCCGCCGGCCCCCGCCAGGTCGGCGGTGAGCAGGTCGCGCACCTGCTGGAAGGGCCGGTCGACGACGCCGACCGGAACGCTCAGCGTGCCGCGGCCACTCCCGTCCTCGGTGGTCAGCCCGTACTCCGGGTGCGGCGCCAGCGGCGGCAGCAGCTGGTCCAGGGTGGGCGGCACCCCCAGCGGCGGCAGCCACACCTGGTGCGCCGGCGGTCCCGCGTCCAGCAGCTTCGCCGCCGCGATGGCGAGCAGGCTGCCGCCCTCCTGCTCCTCCTCCCGCACCTCCGGCTCCTCGGGCACCACGACGGGCTGACGCGGCGCCACGTAGCCGGTGCCGTAGGGGGAGACCTGCCCGGCCGCGGCCCGCCGGCGCACGGCGGCGGGCCGCGGCGCCCGGTAGGGGCCGGAGACGTACGCGGCCTTGAAGCGGGTCAGCGTGGCGATGTCGCTGCGCAGGAACCCGTTGCCGGGCTGGGAGGGCAGGTGGTACGCGTCCGGCACCCCCAGCACGCCCCGGCTCTCCATCGCCGAGAACGTCCGCAACCCGACCCGGTACGACAGGTGCGACTCCAGCGCGTGCATCCGGCCCTCGTCCAGACGCTGCGAGGCCAGCAGCAGGTGCACGCCCAGCGACCGCCCCAGACGGCCGATCATGATGAACAGCTCCATGAAGTCGCGGTGCGCGGCGAGCAGTTCGGAGAACTCGTCGACCACCACGAACAGCGTCGGCAGCGGCTCCAGATCGGCCCCGCCGGCCCGCGCCGTCTCGTAGTCCAGCAGCGAACTGTAGTTGCCCGCCGCCCGCAGCAGCTCCTGACGGCGCACCAGCTCACCGTGCAGCGCGTCGCGCATCCGGTCCACCAGCGCCGCCTCGTCGGCCAGGTTGGTGATCACCGCCGAGGTGTGCGGCAGCCGGTCCAGTCCCAGGAACGTCGCACCGCCCTTGAAGTCGACCAGCACGAAGTTCAGCACCTCCGAGGAGTGCGTCAGCGCCAGCGCCAGCACCAGGGTGCGCAGCAGCTCCGACTTGCCCGACCCGGTCGCCCCGATCAGCATCCCGTGCGGACCCATGCCGCCCTGCGCCGACTCCTTGATGTCCAGCTCCACCGGCGTGCCGTCCGCGGCGATCCCCAACGGCACCCGCAGCCGGTCGGCGATCCCGCGCCCCGCCCAGCCGTGCGCCACGTCGTGCCGGTGCAGGTCCCGGATGCCCAGCAGCGACGCCAGGTCGAAGTCGCCCGCCAACGGCTCCCCGGCCTCCACCTGGTCCCCCAGCCGGTACGGCGCCATCAGCCCCGCCAGCCGCCGCGCCGCCGGCAACGACAACGCGTCCGGCCGGCCCAGATCGGTGACCTCGTCACGGTGGTTGCGGTCCGCGCCGACCATCGCCAGCCGCCCGTCCTCGATCCGCAGTCGCAACCGGTGCCGCAGCGGCTTCCACTCCAGCGTGTCGCCCAGGTCCAGCAGCACCGCGTTGCGCCACCCCGCCAGCGCCGCCCGGCTGCCCGCACCGGCCTGCGGACCGTCCAGCACGATCACCGTGAACGGCTCGTCCCGGCCCGGCTGCGCCTCCGGCTCCCACGGCCCGCGCCCCGCGAACTCCGCCCCCAGTACCTGCTCCAGTTCCGCCAGCGACCCCGCCACCAGCCGCACCGGCCCCAGCGCGTCGGTGTCCACCGGGTGCAGCGCGTGCGGCAGCCACTTCACCCACTCCCACCGCTCCCGGTGCTCCGCGTGCGTCACCACCGCGATCCGCAGCTCGTCCGGCGCGTGGAACAGCGCCAGCTGCGCCAGCATCGCCCGCGCCAGCGCCCGCGCCGCCTCCCGGTCGTCACCGCGCAGCAGCATCTGGGCGTACCCGCGCACGTACACCGCGATCGGCTGGTCCGCGACCGTGCCGTAGGCGTGGATGAACCGCCGCAGCGCGTGCGCGCACAACGGCTCCAGGTCCTCCACCGGCTTCGTCGCCAGCGGCGCCAGCCGCACCGCCAACCGCTGGTGCCCCACCCCGACCCGCACGTCACCGAAGTCCGGGTGCGCACTGCGCCGTTCCCACAGCCGCGAGGTGCGCACCAGCGACGCCACCGCACCCGGCGCCGGATGCCGCCAGGCCAGCGCCTCCTGCTGACGCACGATGTGCCCGCGCACCTGCCGGCGCATCTGCGACAGGTACCGCAGGTAGTCCCGCCGCTCGGCCCTCAACTCCCGCTTGCGGTCGCTGGACCCGCGGATCAGCTGGGTCACCAGCATGCCCACCGCGGACAGGCCCATCATGCCCACCGCCACGTAGCCGAGCACCCCGCCGCCCTCACCCGGGCGCAGGAACACGAACACCATCGACAGCGAACTCAACGCCATCGGCGCCATCGAGATCACGCTTGACATGCCGCTCTGCGACTCCGGCAGCACCGGCGGCTCCTGCAACTGGATCTCGCCGTCGGGCATCGCCGGACCGGGACGCCGCGGCGGACGGTCGACCAGCACCACACTCAACGAAAGGGCTCCTCGCACCAGGGGGACGGCCGCGAAACCCCCGCGGTCCGGGGCGCCGTCCGCCCAGGATCACGGACGGCGCCCCGCCCCGGGTTCACCCGCCGTACGGAACCCGCCACCCGCCGGTGAACCCCGCGACCCCCGCGGCCCGTGGCCCAGGGTGAAGCAGACCGCCCCCGCCGGGGCGGGACGGCCCAGGCCGTACGGACATGAGGAGAGCCTTGAACGGGAGCGCCAACGGGACCGCCGTCGCCGGACTGTGCCGACTGAGGTTCCACGCACCCGAAGCGGTGTTCGACCTCGCGGTCCCCGCCGACGTGCCACTGGCCGACCTGCTGCCGGCCGTCCTCGCCCACGCCGGGAACGACCTCGACGAACAGGGCGCCGAACACGACGGCTGGATCCTCCAACGCCTCGGCGAGCCACCACTGGACGAGGAACTCGGCGCCGACGCCCTCGACCTGCACGACGGCCAGGACCTCTACCTGCGCCCGCGCCGCGACCCCCTGCCCGAAGTCCACTACGACGACCTCGCCGACGGCGTCGCCACCGGCATGCGCGAACGCCCCGACACCTGGCGCCCCGCCCTCACCCACCACGTCGCCCTCGCCCTGGCCGTCACCGCCCTCGCCGGCGGCATCGCCCTCCTCCTCCTGCCCGGCCCGCCCCACCTGCGCGCCGGCGCCGCCGCCACCACCGGCCTGTTCCTGCTCCTGGGCGCCCTCAGCGCCTCCCGCGCCGTCGGCGACGCCGGCGCCGGCACCGCCCTCGGCGCCACCGCCGTGCCCTACCTCGCCCTGGCCGCCGCCCTCCTCACCACCGACACCGGACCCTCCGCCACCGGAGCCCGCCTGCTCGCCGGCGGCTGCACCGGCGCCGGAGCCGCCGTCCTCGCGATGGCCGCCGTCGGCTGCTGCGCCCCGCTCTTCCTCGGCCTGGTCCTGCTGGCCCTCAACGTCACCACCGCCGGCGCCCTGCTGCTCGCCGGACTGACCGCACCCGCCACCGCCGCCGCCCTCGCCGTCCTGCCCGTCGCCACCGCCGCCTTCCTGCCCGGCCTGTGCTTCCGCCTGTCCGGACTGCGCCTGCCCGCCCTGCCCCGCAACGCCGAGGAACTCCAGGAAGGCATCGAAGCCGTCCCGGCCGCCTCCGTCCGCTCCCGCAGCGCCGTCGCCGACGGCTTCCTGACGGCCTTCCACCTCGCCCTCGCCCCCGTCCTCGCCCTGTGCCTGACCACCCTCACCGGCCAGGACGGCTGGGCCCCCACCGCCCTGACCGGCGCGCTGTCCCTCCTGCTCCTGCTGCACGCCCGCGGCATCGGCAGCGTCCCCCAGCGCCTGGCCGTCCTCGTCCCCGGCGCCCTGGGCCCCGCCCTGCTCGCCACCCACCTCGCCCTCGGCCTGTCCCCGGCCGCACGCACCGGCCTGCTCGCCGCCCTGCTCGCCACCGCAGCCGTCCTGGCCGCCGTCTCCTGGACCATCCCCGGCCGTCGCCTGCTGCCCTACTGGGGCCGCGCCGCCGACCTGCTGCACACCCTCGCCGCCGTCAGCGTGCTCCCGCTCGCCCTCGCCGCCGCCGGCGCCTACCACGGGCTGCGCGCCATCGCCGGCTGAACCCGCACCAGCAGCACGACCCACGCCCCGCCACCGAGGAGAACCACGCCATGCAGTCGAAGCGCGACCAGGTGCAGGCCCACCTGTTCGTGATGGGCCGCCTCGCCACCGGCATGCTCCGCGGCGAACCCGACGCCCCCGACGCCCCCACCGGGCGCACCTCCCGCGGCATCGTCACCGGCATCCTCATCGCCACCCTCGCCTGCCTGATCGCCGCCGTCTACGGCGTCCTCGTCCCCGGCGGCGCCACCGGCTGGAAGAAACCCGGCACCCTCGTCCTGGTCAAGGAGAGCGGCGCCCGCTACCTCTACCTCGACGGCACCCTCCACCCCGTCCTCAACGAGGCCACCGCCCGCCTCATCGCCGGCGACCAGCTCACCGTCGACCAGGTCAGCGCCCGCTCCCTCGCCGACACCCCCCGCGGCACCCCGCTCGGCATCCTCGGCGCCCCCGACGGCCTGCCCGAACCCGACCGCCTCGCCACCGCCCCCTGGCTCGCCTGCGCCGCCCTGCGCCCCGGCCCCTCCGGCGCCCGACAGCCCCACCTGGCCCTCGCCATCGACCCCGCCACCCACGGCACCGCCCTCACCGACAACCAGGCCCTCCTGGTCACCGCCCCCGACGCCACCACCCACCTGCTGTGGCACGGCCGCCGCCTGCGCCTGGACACCCGCAACGGCGCCCGCCAAGCCCTCGGCCAGAGCACCGCCACCGCCCAGCCCGTCCCCCAGGCCTTCCTCAACGCCCTGCCCGCCGGCCCCGACCTCGCCGCCCCCGACACCGACCAGCGCGGCACCCCCGGCCCCGACCTCGCCACCCGTCCCACCCGCATCGGACAACTCTTCACCGGCCCCAGCGGCGACCCCTACCTGCTCACCCCCGCCGGACTCACCCCGCTCACCACGATGGCCTTCGAACTGCTGCGCAACGACCCCCGCACCCAGCAGAGCGCCTACCAGGGCGCCGCCGTCACCCCCGAGAAGCTGGGCGCCGCCGACCTCGCCGCCCACAGCGCACCCCCCGCGCCGGCCACCACCCCCGCCACCGCCCTGCCCACCACCGCGCCCGAACTCCTGACCGCCCCCCAGGGCCGCGCCGTCTGCGCCGAACTGCGCCCGGGCGACGGCGCGCCCACCACCGCCGTCACCCTCGTCGACGACACCGCCCTCCAGGGCCCCGCCCCCACCGCCCAGCCCGGCGTCGAGGCGGCCTGCGCCACCGCCGACACCATCGCGGTGCGCCCCGGCGGCGGCGCCCTGGTGCGCGCCCTGTCCACCGCCGGCACCGGCAGCACCCTCTACCTGGTCACCGACACCGGGGTGAAGTACCCGCTGCCCTCACCCGCCGTCGCCAAGCAGCTCGGCTACGGCACGGCCGCCCCCGCGGGCGTCCCCGAACCGCTGCTGACCCTGCTGCCCACCGGCCCCAGCCTCGACCCGGCCGTACTCACCGGCGCCGGCGCCGCCGCGCCGAACCCGGCCGCACCGGCCTGCCGGCGGTGAACCGCGCACCGACACGGTGCCGTTGACCTGAATGAACCCCCGGCATCCGCTGCCGGGACCGACGGAGAGGAGCCCCCCCTGTGGTGAACATCCTGCAGACGGAGGACGCGGTCGTCCGCAGCGTCCTGGCGACCCTGCAAGGCCACATCGACACGATGCTCAGGGCCTGCACGAACATCGAGGACATCAACACCGAGGTCCACGAGCACTTCCAGGCCGCCTGCAGCACCGCCTACCAGCAGAAGATCAACGACTGGACGACGCGCTACCAGCAGCTCCGGACCTCCTACGACACCTTCCAGGAGAACTTCGCCTCCGGGCACCGGACCATCACCACCGCCCACAGCGAGGCCCTGGACATCGTCAACGGCACGAGCCCGTCCAGCCTCAGCCTGGACATCAGCAACGGCCTGAACCCCAAGTAACACCGACCGCACCACCCGACCGCACCACCGACCGCACCACCGACCGAAAGGCAGACGATGGCCGGGAACCTCGAACACCTCTTGCTCAACCACGCCAACATCGACGAGGCGGCCGACGCCCTGACCGCGTCCGGCACCAGCATGCACGACGCCATGGAGAACCTCAGGTCCGCGCTCCAGAGCGCCGAGACCCAGCTCCAGGGCCAGCTCGCCACCGCCGCCAGCGAGTTCCGCAAGATGCTCGACCTCCAGGAGTCGGAGATGACCAAGGACATCACCGCGGCCGCCAACACCCTGCGCACCATGCACGGCCTGCTGCGCGACGCCGACACCCGTGCCGCCGCGGGCGTCAGCTCGTGACGACGCCGCAGCGGGCCGTCGGCCGGCGGAAGGGGCGGACACGGTGAGCACCCCGCCGGAGAACGTCGACTACAACCACACCCTCAGCGTCGAGCACGACGACCTCGAGTACTTCGCCGGCACCCAGCTCGGCAACTACCTGAAGGTCCTGAAGAACGACCCCGGCTTCAAGACCATGTCGTCCTTCGGCGGGGACGGCGGCGGGGACTTCACCGCCCTGCTGGTGGGCCACAGCACCGACCAGGTGATGCCCGTCGCGGGCAAGGTCAGGACCGACTTCACGAGCCTGGCCACGGGTGTCGCCACCGACCTCAAGACCCTCGGCACCCAGATGACCGAGGCCCAGCTGAGGATCCGGCTGGCGCTGACGCTGATGGCCTCCGCCCACGAGGAGGCCATGACGGCCGCCGAGATGATGGACGTCCTCACCAAGGTGTCGACGGCCGCCACTCCCAAGGCCGGCGGCGCGAACCCGAGTTGACAGCACTACAGGTACGGAGAGATGGACCCCCATGCCGGACATGAACTGGGAGGACGTCCTCGGCTTCTTCGCGTCCGAGGCGCAGCGCTCCGCCAAGATCGTCACCAGGGAGCAGGTCGCGGGGCCCTCCAAGGACAAGCCCTGGCTGCGCCCGATCGACAAGCTGGTCGTCGACACGAGCAGCTTCTACAACGGCACGACGAACCAGGGCGGGGTCTCGGGGATGGGCACCCCCGACGTGTGGTGGGCGTGGAACTACGTGCACCAGAACATCCACCACCACATCCGGATCACGCTGAGTGTCAACTACACGGACTGGGGCAACGACCGGGACAAGCCGCTGTCCCAGTTCATCCACCAGCACGAGGAGATCTTCGCGCCCCTGGGGCGGGGCGGCCCCGGCAACGACACGGTCAACCCCGCGAGCCTGCGCTACGGGGCGGGCGGCATCGCGAACGTACGGGCGTGGCTGAACACCTGGTACCCGCGGGTGCAGGGCTGGGCGGAGAAGATCAACGGCTCGGACAGCGCGTGGCAGGGGGACGCGGCCGGGGAGTTCAAGCTGCTGCTCAAGCGGTACGCGCTGGAGATGGAGACGATCCGCCTCCAGCTGGACAACAACCCGTACGAGGCCGACCTCTATGCGGCCGCCGACCAGATCGAGCACACGGTCGGCGGGCTCAAGGACGTCCACCAGCAGTGGTACGACGGCGGGACGGTGTGGCCCTCCCACGCCATCTACCAAGCCCTGTCGGAGGCCCTGGCCGGAGTGGTGCCGGAGCTCAACTCCGACGCCCACAGCATCAAGTCGATCAGCACCCCCCTCGGCGACCCCCGGGAGCAGGGCTTCTACGACCAGCTGGAGATCAAGGCCAAGGGCATCTGGCTGGCCAACGTCAAGAGGCACCTCGACGACCGGCACTACATCCACATCGCGAACGAGCAGCAGATCTCGGACCCCGACCCGATGCGCGCCCTGGAGGCGGCCTACTCCAAGCTGGACGCCGACTTCCCCTTCGCGTACCGCAACGCGAGCCTGGACCTGCCCACCGCGGCGCCGCCGGGCGCGGGCGACGGCACCGGCGGCAAGGGCGACGGCAAGGGCGACGGCAAGGACGGCAACATCGACCTGGGCGGCGGCAGCGGCGGTGGCGGTGGCGACGGTGCCGGCAACAAGGTCGACCTCGGCGGCGGCGCCGGTGGCGGTGCCGGCGGTGGCACCGGCAAGGGAGGCGGCCCCAAGACCCACCTGCCGCCGCCGCCCCCGGTCCTCGGGCCCGGCGCGGGCAGCGGCATCGGGGGCGACGGCGCCGGCACGCCCATCCTCGACAAGGACCACAAGCCCGTCCTGGACGCCAACAAGAAGCCGGTGCTGCTGCCCCCGGGCGGCTACATCGGCAAGGACGGCCAGGTGTACGACGCCAACGGCCAGAAGGTGATCGGCAAGGACGGCAAACCGGTCGTCGTCCCGCCGGGCTCGGACGTCCCGCCGGGCACCGGCGGCGGCATCTACGGGCAGAACGCCAAGGTGCCCCGGGGCTCCAGGGTCCGCGAGGACGGGACGGTCATCGGCCCCGACGACAAGGAGGTGCTGGACCGCGACGGCAACCCCGTGGTGCTGCCCAAGGGTGGCTCCATCGCCGACGACGGAACGCTGCTGGACTCCACCGGCCGCCCGATCTCCGACATCTCCCAGCGCTACACCGACCGGCAGCACGCCATCGACGCGATGATCGGCAGCAGCGGGGCAGGCGGCGGCGGGAGCGGCGCCGGCGGCGGCATCCGCCCGCCGTCCACCGGGTCCGACTGGAAGCTGGACCTCGGCTCCTCCTTCGGCGACTACGGCTCCGGCGGGGGCTCGGACTCCGGCTCCGCAGGGCTGGGCTCCTACACCGGCCTGCTCGGCGGGGCCGGGGGGTCGCTCGGCTCCGGCGGCATCCCGTCCGGCGGCTCGCTGCCCAAGCTGGTCGGCTCCGGCGGCGGACTGAGCCCGCAGGCCATCAAGAACAGCGGCGGCCTCGCCCCGGGCGGCAGGACGGCGGCCGCCGCGGCCGCCGAAGCCGCCGCCGCGGAGAAGGCCGCGACGCAGAAGGCCGCCGCGATGGCCGCCGAGGAGCAGGCCGCGATGCGCGGCCGGTCGGTGTCCACCAGCGGCGGGATGCCGATGATGCCGCCGATGGGCGGCGGCATGGGCGCGGGCCAGGGCGAGAAGGACCGTCAGCGGACCACCTGGCTGGCCGAGGACGAAGAGGTGTGGGGCACCGAGACCGGTGCGGTCAACGGGGTGATCGGCCGCTGAACGGCGGGCACCACCGGCAGGCAGGGGCGGCGTCCCGGGAAGGACGCCGCCCCCGGGAAAGGACACGGAGAAGGCATGTCGTACTCGTTCGAGGACCAACTGGACCGGGCCCTGGCCTCGTTGGCGGAGCAGAAGGAGAGGCTGGCCGAGTCGACGCGCAGGATGCAGGCGATGACCGCCGAGGCGACGAGCAAGGACCGGATGGTCACCGCGAAGGTCGGCCCCCAGGGCGAGCTGCTCGCGCTGAGCTTCCACACCACCGCCTACCAGTCCATGGCACCGGCCGAGTTGAGCGCCGTGCTGAAGGACGTCCTCAACGAGGCCAAGGCCCGGATGGGCGAGCGGATCGCGGCCGAGATGCGCACCTTCGAGGGCGTCGGCGAGACGCTGCGGATGGACTTCACCGGCGAGCGCGGCGACGAGGACCTGTTCGGGGCCGGCGGCGGGCTGGACCTGGACGCGCTGCTCGCCCCGCTCACCGCGATGCGCCCCGGCGCCGACCGGAGCGCCAAGTCCCGCAGGCAGGAGGAGTTCAATGGCTAGGACGCTGCGCAAGGAGGAGGGCCTCAAGCAGGCGTTCGCCAACTTCGACGACGTCGCCGCCCTGGTCGAGAAGATCAACACCGAGGTGGAGGACATCAACAAGAAGAACGTCAAGGCCGGCGGCGGCGACGACATCGGCAAGCAGTACCACGAGAAGATCGACAAGCCCACCGCGGACCTCACCGGGCTGACCACGCAGATCCGCAACAAGCTGAAGGCGATGTCCGCCCACGGCCAGGGCACCGCCGACCTCCTCGACTCCGCCGACGACCACGGCCGCGCTCTGGTGTGAACCGCCTCCGGTAGGACCCGACCCCGGTCCCGCCCGCCCGCTCCGCCGGCCCCCGCACCCCTCGTACCACCAGCCCCGCCCCCGGAGGCCCCTGCGCCATGTCCCACTCGTCCATCCACGTCTCCCCGGGCGTGGCGCAGTTCTTCCACATCATCAGCGGCATGCCCTGGCCGGAGTCCGACGAGGGGCTGCTGCGGGACGTCCGGGACGACTACGTCGCGCTGGCCGAGGACCTGCCGAAGCTGAGCGGGTACATCCTCGACGCGGTGCAGACCTGCGACAAGCGGATCGAGGGCGAGGCCGCCAAGGCCTTCAGGAGGGAGTGGGGGCGGTTCATCAGCCAGGACCCGACCGACGACCCCCTGTGCAAGGCCGGCGAACTCTGCACCCAGCTGGCCGAGTTGGCCGGCAAGGTCGCCAACACCGTCGAGTACACCAAGTGGATGGCGATCGGTCAGCTCGTCCAGTTGCTCGTCGAGATCGCCTTCGCCATCGCCTGGTCCGTCTTCACCGGCGGCGCCTCCCTGGTGGAACTGGAGATCAAGAAGCTCCTGACGCGCCAGTTCCTCCTCCAGCTGCTGAAGAAGCTCGTCCAGCTGATCGCCATGCACACCTTCGGCGGCGTCGTCGGCGGCCTGATGCTGGACGCGATCATCCAGGGCATCCAGTTCGACCACGGCGACCGGCACGAGTGGGACAAGGACCTCACCAAGCAGGCGGCCATCTTCGGCGCGCTCAGCGGCGCGATCGGCGGGCCGCTCAGCCTGCTGGGCCTGGGCCTGGGCAAGCTGCTCGGCCCCCGTCTGAGCAAGCTGTTCGTGGAGAGCGCGCTCAACGACGTCATCAAGGGGCTGGCCGGGGGAACCCTCAAGGGGGCGGGCAAGGACCTCGGGGAGGGCGTCCTCAAGGGCACGGCCAAGGAACTGGCCGGGGGCGTGGTGGGCGGAGCCCTCAAGTCGGGCGTCAAGGAGCTCGGGGAAGGGGCCGTCAAGGCGGGCGCCAAGGAGGGCGGCGAGGGCCTGGGCCACCTGCTCGGCAACGAGGCGGCCGAACGGTTCGCCAACGGCATCACCACGCTCCTGAAGGAGAACGCCCAGTACCTGTCCAAGGGCTTCAAGGCCGGACGCAAGGTCGGCGCCGCGACCGGCGAGAAGTTCGTGCGCCAGCTCGGAGAACTCTTCGAGAAGGAACTCGGCCAGGAACTGGGCGCCAAGTTCGCCCGGGAGATGGGCGAGCACATCGGGCGGCAGTTCGCCGAGCACTCGCTCAAGACGGTGATGAAGGAGAGCAGCAAGGAAGCGCTCAAGGAGACCCTGGAGAACCTCGCCAAGGACGGCGGCCGGGTCGCGCTCACGCCCGAGCTCAAGCTGCTCGTCGAGAAGATGCCCGAACTCGCGGGCGGCGTCAACAACATGAACAAGATGTTCCACCTCGGGCACGTCCTGGGCAGCCAGTTCGAGTCGGGCATCAACCAGTACCTCACCGAGGGCATCTACAACACGATCTACAACGGCGAGTGGCAAGCCAGCGGGATGAGCTTCGTCGGCGGCTTCATGATGGCCGGGATGCGGCACATGATCACGGGGCTCGCCTCGCCGCTGACCCTGCGGTACGCGGACTTCGTCCGCGGCCTGCAGAGCTCCCGGATCACCGAGGAGAACGGCGGGTTCTACGGCAAGACCCACCCGCTGACCTTCCTGTCGGTGATCAGCAATATGGGCGGCCACTCGGCGCCGTTCCCGGTGCCCCGGCCCGGGCACATCGACCAGATCGCCGGGACGCGACCGGCGGGCGGCGACGGCGCCCCGGTCAGGTCCGACGGCGCCTCGACGTCCGGCTCGTCACTCCTCGGGGCCTGGAACCACCACCCGGCGGACAACGGCGACGGCGTCCTCGCCGACCCCAAGGGCAAGACCGGCTTCAACTCCTCCGTCGACGGCGGATGGGACCCGAAGGCCCCCACGCGGCCGGTCGAGACGCAGTCCCGGGGCGACGAGCGGACCACCGCCGCAGGCCCGCCGACGTCCACGACGACACCGGGCAAGTCGGACACCACCGTCACCCCGCCCGTGCCCAGGCCCCGTACGGGCGGCGGGCCCGAGAACACCGGAGCCGAGAACCACGGCGCCGGCACCCCCAGGACCGGGGACCAGGGCAGCGGGAACCACGGCGCCGGGAACCCGGCGAACGGCGGGGAACGCGGCAACACCGCCACCACGTCCGCCGACACGAACGGCCGGAACGGCAGCGTGAAGCCGCAGCCGCAGCCGCAGCCGCAGCCGCACGCGAACGACGGCGACCGGAGCACGGCCCAGGTGCCGCCGCCGGTGCGCACCAGCACCGGCGGCCCCAGCGACACCACCGCGCCGGCCACCCCCGGCCACCCGGACCCGAAGACCCCGGACGCGCCGGGCGCGGCCTCGAAGGTCCCCGACCAGAAGACCCCGGACCTGCCGGGCCCCGGCCAGAAGGGCCCGGACTCCGAGGGCCCGGACTCCAAGGGCCCGGACTCCAAGGGCCCGGATCCGAAGGGCCCTGACCCGCAGCTCCCGGTGCCGCCCACCACCCCGCCCCGCGACCCGAAGCCCGACGGCCCCACCGACCCGAACGACCCGAACGGCCCCACCGACCCGAACGGCCCCGTCACCTCCCACACGCCCTCCGGCCGCCTCTACCACCGGGTCGACGCGCCCGAGCACGCCAAGGTGCCCGCCGGCGACGAGCGGCGCACCTCCTGGCAGGACAAGCAGCAGGACCTCGCCGAGCGGCACGACGCCGTGCTCGCCGAGGCCGAGGCGAAGGAAGCCCTGCACGGCGAGATCGAGGAACACCTGATCGAGGGCCACGCCGACCTGCCCCGGGAGCTGCGCACCCTCACCGGCCCGGGCACCGAGGCGTGGCGCCGCACCGTCGCCGACCTGCAGAGCGACATCGAGGCCCGCCCGCACGAGCGGCAGGAGATCCTCGCCGGCGCCGCCGACCGCCTGGAACTGGCCGGCGCCCGCGAACTCGCCCTCGGGATCGCCGTCAGCCGCTTCGACCACCTGCTGACCGAACGCGGCCTCGACCCGGCGGCCACCGGCGGCGACCACTCCCGCGCGGAAATCCGCCGCGAGGCCTCCGAACGCTTCCGCTCCGACGCCGAACGCGACATCGCCCAGCTGTACGCCACCCACGCCGACCTCACCCCCGAACGCAACGCCCTGGCCACCCGGGCGCTGGAACACCGGCTGCGCCGCGCCGCCGGAGACCTGGACGTCCGGCAGGCCCGCGCCACGCAGACCGAGCGGATCGAGCGGGCGGTGGACGACGCCCACGCCGACTGGAAGCGGGAGAACCTCTCCGAGGCGGACCGCGCGCTGCTGGACGCCGTCGGCGTGCCGAAGGACGCCCGGGTGTCCGACGAGGCCCGCGACCAGGTCGCCGAGGCCCTGCGGGAGCGGATCACCGAGTTCCACGGCGGCTACCAGGACCGCACGGCCCTGCACGTCGACGACACCGAGCCGGGCACCGGCCGCCGGGACGAGGACACGTTCCTGGTGATCGAGGACGAGAACGGCGAGGACCTCGCCGCCGTCGACTCCACCCGCCGGGGAAGGGACCGGCTCGAAGCCGACTTCCGGGACGTCTTCGAGAGCCACAAGAGCGGGCTGTCCCACGACTTCACCGTCCAGGCGGTCCGCGAGACCGTGCTCAAGCGCTCCGTCGACGCCGTGGACGACGCGGCCGCGGCGTGGAAGACCAGTGCTCCCGAGCAGTTCGGCCCCGAAGCGCTGCGGGAACTCGGCCTGGCCGACGGCCCGTCACCGCGCGCGGTGGCCGCCGCCCGCGCCGACCTCGCCCGCCGCACCGACCGCCTGGTCACCGAGCACACCGCCGCCGACCGCGACCCGGCCCGGCTCAAGACGGAACTGGACCGGCTGACCTCCCCGGCCGAGGCCAACCGCCTGCTGGCCCTGCACGGCGCCCGGGAGGAGGCGCTGCGCGCCGCCGAGGACACCGCCCGCGCCAAGGTCCCGCACGACCTGGCAGGCCCCGACGCCCCCGGACAGCGGACCGAATCGGCGGCTTCCGTCGAGACGGCCCTGGGACGCCCGGCGCGCGGCGGCCGCACCGACGGCTCCGAACCGCCGGCCTCCGCCGCGGCCCGGCGCGTGCGCGAGGGCTACACCGAGCGGATCCGCGCCGCGTTCGAGGACAACTTCCGCACCCTGCTGCGCGACGCGGACGCCGCCCCCAAGACCGGCCTGCCCCAGCACCTGGAGCGGTGGCGCCGCGAGCGCGAGCGGCTGACCGAGGGCCTGGAGGAGCACGTGGCCTTCGAACGCGCCGTCCTGCCCGCCCGCGAGCGCGCCGCCGCCGGCTACGACCGCCTCGCCGAGGGCCGCCGGGTGCCGCAGGAAGCGGTCCAGGAACTCAAGACCCGCTACGGCGGCGAGTTCTTCGACGCCTACAAGGACCACTGGGGGCCGCAGGACCTGGACGGCGAACGCTGGCGCGGCCACGAGGCGGCCAACGAGAACGTCTTCGGCCGCCCGCCCGCGGACAAGCAGCCCGCCGAACCCGAGCACGGGCCCAAGCCCGTACACGAGGACGAGCCCGAGCCGACCACCGAGGACGAGCACAAGCCCGTCCAGGAGGACGAGCCGGCCCCCGCGTCCGGGCCGCTCACCCCGGCCGCCCGGCCCGCCGCCCCGCAGGCCGACCAGCCGGTGGCGCGGCGCGAGCCCGCGAAGTCCCCGCCGCCGGACGGTGAACGGGACACCGGCGACGCCCCGCCGCTCACCACCGTCGTGCCCCCGGCCGCCGAAGCCCCGGCCGCCGAAGCCCCGGCCGTGCCGCCCGTCACCCCGGGCGCGCTGCTGCCCGCCTCGTCCTGGGCCGACATCCGCACGCTCGCGCCGACCGCCCGGATGGAGACGGTGCGCTTCGACCCCCGCGTGCGCGGCCAGGCCGGTCCGGGATCCATCGCAGGGCCCGGCGTGCGCGACCAGTACGAGGCCCGGCAGCTCAGCCTCGGCGGGCTGCACGGCGCCGACACCACGATCAGCTACGACGCGCGGCGCTTCGAGGTCCGCCCCGGGCACTGGGTCACCGAGTTCACCCTGCGCCTGCACCTGCAGGGGCCGGACGGCCGCCCGCTGCCCGCACACGAGGCCACCCGGATGCTCGACCGGGCCCGGGACGTGGTCGGCGACCGGTTCAACGAACGCTTCCACCTGCCCGGCGGGGACCAGGTCCACCTGCGGGTCGAGGGCACGACGGACGCGGCCGGCGCGCACCGCACCGTCACCGTGCTGCCCGGCGGCGAACGCAGCGACCAGCTCCACTGGTACGACCAGAGCCCGCCCGGCGTGCTGCTCCACGAACTGCTGCACTTCCTCGGCCTCCCCGACGAGTACGTCGAACCCGTGACGAAGCCGGGCGACGCCTTCGCGCTGCGCCGCCGCGACATGTGGGCCGGCGAGAACGGCGTGATGGGCGCCTCGGCCCACCGGGACGACTTCACGGTGCTGCCCCGGCACCTGCAGCGCATCGAGGAGGTCCTGCGTTCGGGCCCGGTCCTGCGCGACCTGACCTACGGTCAGCACCAGTCCCACCCGGAGGCGGTCGACGCCCCGCACGCCGCCGGCGCCCCGCACGCCGCCGGCGCCCCGCACGCCGCCGGCGCCCCGGCGCCGGTCCACTCCCCGGCCGCCTCGCCCGGACCCCCTCCGCCGCCCCCGCCACTGCAGGGCGGTCCGCCGCCCCCGCCGCCGGGCGGTGCGGGCGCCGGCATCGTCGCGCCCGTCGTGCCGGTGCCCTCCCACGGACCGGCCCAGGAGATCCGGCAGCAGCACCGCACCGAGGACGAACAGCACCTCGCCGCCCTGCCGCCGCACACCGGCGAGACGCCCACCGTCTCCCCGACGGACCTCGTCCTCGGGCAGCGACTGACCCAGCGCTACCCGCGGATCAGCCTGATCGACCCGGGCTCGCCCGGCAGCGGCCACCAGGTCGCCTTCCTGAGGGTGATGGAGGGGCTGGCCAGGATCGGCTACTCCGGCGAGGTCCACCTGACCTTCGCCCGCGGCAAGGCGCTGTTCTACGCCGAACGGCTCGGCCGGTCCACCGATATCGGGCACCCCCGGCACTCCCACGACCTGTTCCACGCCCCGTGGACGGGCGTCTACCAGGGGCTGCGGGTGACCGCCCACCCGACGGGCAGCCGGCTGGACGTCGCGTACAAGGCGAACGAGCAACGGCTCGTCACCGACCTGGAGACGTACTGGAAGTACTTCGCCTGGACCGGGGCGACCCCCGAGGAGGCATGGCTGACCGCCGGCGGGGCGTCCCAGAACGTGCGCAACCGCTACCTGGGCGAGCATCCGCAGATCCAGACCGACTTCCCGAACTCCGTCAAGAAGGAGGACAACCGCGACCGGCCGATCCACCCCGCCCAGCACCTGACCTCCGACCTCCTGACGGCCGGCGCCCAGTCCTCCGGACAGGGCCGGACCCTGACCGTCTTCGCCGCCCTGGACGCGCCGCACCACGCGGACACCACCACCTACTTCAAGGACCACCTGGCCCCCTCCCTCCGCGAGATGACCGGGGAGCAGGACCCGGACGCCCTGGTCCTGCAGCCCTTCCTCTGGGAGAGCCACCCCCGGCAGATCCGCCGCGGGGACGAGCTCCTGGAGGAGCTCTGGCCGGACCAGGGCGGCACCGTCACCTACCCCTTCCGCCCGCAGCCCGTACCGGAGGACCTCCAGGGCCACGTCCGCGACCACTGGCCCGACGTCACCGGCGCCGACGACCAGGTCCCGGACCTGGTCGCCGACCTCCTGCGACGCGCCCGCGCCGACGAGATCCGGCTGGTCACCGCCTACTACGGGCAGATCGGCGACGGCACCGTCCGCCACCGCGACATGGCCACCCGGATGGAAGCCGCCCTGCGGGCGCTCCCGGACCAGTCCCGCCCGGCGGTCGTGGTCCTGCTCGGCGCCGAGCCGAACGAACGCCAGACCCACGCCGAGCTGCTCGCCGGCCTCCAGGGCATCGCCGCCGCGACCGGCGACGGGGGCGTGCACCGCCTGCGGCTGGGACGCGTCGAGCCGGCGGTGATGGAGCTGTTCGAGCAGTACTCGACACTCGTCGTCACCGAGGGCGCCAACACCTGGCACGAGATCCTCAGCCTCGCCACCCCCGGCATCTCAGCCCGCCCGGACAGCGAGACCCGGCCGTGGACGCTGACCCCGAACGGCACCCCGTCATCGGGAGGACAGCAGATCGGCACGGCCTCGCAGGCACTCGGCACCGGGAACACCGCGGCCCTCACCGCGTTCCTGCACGGCCTGGACGACCCGGCCGGCGACGTCCACCAGTACCTGCAGTCCTGGCACCTCGCCCTGAACGCCGACGGCAACGACCAGTTCCGCAGCGCGGTCGAACGACTCCTCGAACAGCCCGACCCCCAGGCCGACTCCCAGACCGACTCCCAGACCGGCGGCGACAGCGGGTCGGCCACGGTCGTCCACCAACCCTCCCAGGCCCCGCCCCAGCCGACCCCCGAACCCCCGCCGCTCCAGCCCGCCCCGCAGCCCGACGAGGTGCCGCCGCAGGAACCCGCGCACCCGGCGCCGGAGCACCTCCCGAACATCCTCGACAGCGACAGCGACAGTGACAGTGACAGCAGCAGCGACACCGACTCGGTCGGCTCCTGGCCGCAGCACGAGCACGCGCACGTGCCGGAGTCACAGCACGAGCAGGAGCTGCAGCACGAGCAGGACGGCGGCGAACCCTTCGAGCAGGCACAGGGGTTCGAGCTGGACCGGCAGACCGTCGACGCGCTCTGGACGCAGCACGTCATGGTCGACTACCAGGCCGGCTGGGCCGGGCAGCCGTTCGTGCCCCGCCCGGAGCACCCCGAGCTGGGGGTCGGCCCCTGGCACCCCGAGGAGGGAGCCCCCTGGGACGCCTCGGTCACGGGGTTCGACCGCGACCGGATCTTCGCCGACCTCGACTCGCAGCTGGCCACCGAGGAGGCCCCGGACACCTCCGACTCCGACTCCGACGCCGGGGGCGCCGCACCGGTGACCCCGGTGCTCTGGCGCACGGACTTCAGCCTGCTGTACCGGTGGGAGAACGGCACCCGGCACTACCTCGACGTGTTCACGGAAGGGTTCGTGCCCCGGGGCGAGGACACGTACGTGCCGCTGGAGACGTACCTCGTCGACAACCCCGCCTCGGTGTTCGTCAGCACCACCCGCTCGGCGACCCACCAGAGCCCCGGCTGGGGCACCGCCTACCGCTACCTGATCGACGCCCCCGGCGGGATCGACGTGCGCGCCACCCTCCCGCACCGCCAACTCGCCGACGCCGAACAGGAGGTCGCCTTCCCCGGCGGCATCCGCCCCGAGTTCGTCGTCGGCGTCGAGATCGTCGCCGACGTCACGCTGCTGCACGACGAGCAGAACCCGGGCGTCCACTGGTACGAGCACCCGGTGACCTTCGTCCCCAACCCCGGCTACCGCCCGGACCACCGCTTCGCCTCCCAGGAGCAGCACGACCAGTACGAACAGGACCGGGGCCAGGGCGACCACTGGGGCCAGGACGACCACGGGGACGACGACGGCGTCGGCGGCCTCGGCCTCACGCTGGCGAACGCCACCATCCACGACAACGACACCGACCACGACACCGACCACGGCCGCGACACCGACCACGACAACGGCACCGACGAGCACCAGCCCGCCACCGACAGCCGGTTGGTGACCAACGCGATCGTCGGAGCGAACGGCGAGAAGGTCGGACGCTCCTTCCACACCACGGCCGACTTCGCGCTGCGCAGCGAGACGCACCTGAACTTCCCCTCCGAGCGGACGACCGCCGAACACCAGGTCACCAACCTGGGCTTCGTGCCGAAGAACGCCGTCCGCCCGGACGGCGGCTTCGACTGGGAGGCCTACGGGCGGGGCGAGAACAAGCCCGGCGAACGCGACGGCGACGACGCCGACGTGCAGGTCCCCTGGGACCCGAACACCAAGCCGTACTTCGCGAACCTGCACGGCTCCCCGGACCGGCTGAAGGTCGCCGTCCGCACCCCGGACGGCAAGGAGGGCCACACGTCCGTCTCGTACGAGAACTTCGGCGGTGTCCTGCGCCGCCGGCCGAGCCTGTCCGCACGGCCGGAGGACGCGCCGATCGTCCTGGAGTCCTGCGACGCGGGCCTCAACCGCCAGGGCCTGCAGCAGATCGCCGACGCCACCGGACGCACCGTCCACGCGACGACCGGCAAGACCTACGTCGCCAAGGAGCAGGACGGCAGCACCAAGCTCGTCCTGCTCCACGAACCCGGCCGGCCCCGGCCCGAGTTCATCACCGTCCACCCCACCGGCAAGGACGTCCACCCCACCACCGTCGAGACCCCGGACCAGCACGTCCTCACGCACCAGGACGACACCCACCTGCTCGACACCGTCGACGACGAGATCCAGCCCGCCCCGCAGGAGACCGGCACCCCCGAGCGGATCCCCGGCGCCCCCATGCCACTGGTCCGCAACCCGCGCGACGAGACCCTCCCGCACGACCCGTCGGCGCCGACCGCCCGCCAGGACATGGTGCCCGGCGCCCGCGACCTGGAGATGGTCGAACACCTGCGCCGCGACGTCGTCCTGCACGCCGACCGGCCCCAGGAATGGAGCGCCCAGGACCACGCGCTGTACGACCACCTCACGGCCACCGACCCCCGTCGGCCCTTCGGCTTCTGGAGGAACCTGGGCGAGGACCAGGCGGCCGCCCTCGTGCTGGCCGAACGCAAGGGCCTGGAGTTCGCCGCCCGCGAGCACGCCGCACTCAAGGACCGGCTGCGCGAGGCCACCGGCAGCTGGTCCTGGGCACGGAACTACCCCCGGGACAGCGAGCAGGCCCTCGACCAGCTCATCGCCACCGTCCAGGACCACATGCACACCGGCATGTTCGTCGCCACCAACTTCTTCCTCGACAAGCCCCTCAACGACAACCGCAGGACCACCCTGGGCCCGACGGGAGCCACCCGCGCCCCCCGCCCCTCCCGGCCCGAGCCGGAACCGACCCCCAAGACCGTCCTCGACCTGATGATCGAGGACCCCTCGCAGACCTTCAAGAACGTCTGGCAGACCCGCGCCTCCCAGGCGGCCGTCGACGACTCCCGCCGCGGCGGCGTGGAGGAGCACTTCGGCTACGCCGCCACGCTGCGCCGCGACCCGGCCACCAGGAACCACTTCCAGGACACCGGGACCGACAAGAGCGCGTTCCACCCGGACGAGCAGGAGGCGGCCCGGCTGCCGAAGTACGCGGCACTGGTCTCCGAACTCCAGCCGCGCGGCGTGGCGGTGCGCTACGGCAGCGCGGTCATGCGCTGGAAGGACGACGTCCGCGCCCGCGCCACCCACACCCCGAAGGACTCCTGGTCCGCGGGCGCGATGGGCGCCCGCTCGGTGACCCCCGACTCCCACCTGCTGCCGCTGCTCACCTACGGCACCGACTTCATGGTGCGGCGGGTGTTCGGCGAGGCCACCGGCTTCCGGTACGACGTCGAGTTCGGCCGGCGGCTGCTGCGCGAGGGCATGGAGACCGACGAGTACTTCGAGACGCAGATCCACGGCGACCTGCACTGGAAGGACCTGCACAGCGTCACCATCGTGCACCTGCCGGAAGGCCGGACGGCCGACCGGAGGACCGGGCCACTGCCCACGGCGGAAGCCGCCCGGCGGATGCGCGACCGCCTCCTCGCCCACCGGGAGGACCACGGCTACGACTTCACCGTCGACCTGCGCCTGCACGGGCAGCCGCCGGTGCTGGACCGGGTCGTCCCGCACCCCTCCGTCCTCGAGCCCCCCGTCCACGAGACCACCCCCACCATCCTCGACGGCGGCGACGAGATCACCCCCGTGGAGCAGGACACCACGGGCCGGACGGCCGACCACACCGTGGTGCGGATCGAGGAGCACGCCGACGACGGGAACCCGCCGCCGGACGGCGCGCCGATGCGCGTGGCCGACCACCCGCTCGACGTCCCGCGGCGCATGCCCGGCCCGGACGCCGAGGACCCGTTCCCGACCGGGTGGGGCGAGCTGGCCGAACTGCGCGGGCGGCTCGACGCCCTGCCCGAGGACAGCGTCGAGCGCGCCGCGCTGCAACGGCGGATCGACCGGGCCCAGGCGAAGCTGCGCTCGGACTTCACCACCTTCCTCGACCACGACGGCAGCGACCTCGCCACCGCCGCCCAGACCCGCGAACAGCGGATCACCCAGCTGCGCACCGAGACGCCGCCGCCCCCGGGCACGTGGCAGGAGACCCACCACCAGCGGCTCCTGGACACCCTGGAACTGGAGGTGCGCGAACTCCACGCCGAACTCGACCGCCACGCGCTGGACGCCCGGTCCAAGCAGCGGATGGTCCCCGGCGCACGGGACCTCGCCCTGGTGGCGCACCTGCAGGACCCGCACAAGCACCCGCTGACCGAGGGGGAGCACACGCCGGAACTCCTCGCTCGCCTCACCGACGCCGGCATCGACTGGAGCTCCCTGCACCCCGCCCAGGCAGCCGCCCTGGTCATGGTCGAACGCAAGGCGATGGCCTTCGAACAGCGCGACCGCGCCCTGCTCACGGAGAAGCTGACCGCCGCCACCGGCGAGTGGGCGTGGGCGGCGAAGTACCCCCGCGACACCCCCCAGGCGGTCGACGAACTGATCGACCGGGTCCAGCAGCACATGCGCACCGGCATGTACATCGCCACCAACTTCCACTTCGACCAGCCGCTCAACGCCAACCGCCGGACCGCCTTCGGCAAGTCCGGCGGGATCCTCGGCGGCTGGGGGTGGAAGCCGAAGACCCTGCTCGACAAGCTGATGGCCGACAAGCAGGGGCTGTTCCGCAACGCCTGGGAGACCGGCGCCTCCCAGGCCGCGGTCGTCCCCTCGCGCCGCGGCGGCGTGGAGGAGCACTTCGGCTACGCCCCCGTCCTGCGCCGCAGCCACGACACCCGCGACCTCTTCCAGGACACCGGCAGCGAGGACAGCCGGTTCGCGCCCACCAAGGGCGACCGGGCCCAGCTGCCGAAGTACGGGGCACTGGTCTCCGAACTGCAGCCCTTCAGCGTGGCCCAGCGCTACGGCGCGTTCGCGCTGCACTGGTCCGACGACATCCGCGGCCGCGTCACCCACACCCCCAACGACTCCTGGACGGCGCGGGAGAAGGGCGCCCTGTCGGTGACCTCCGACTCCCACCTGCTGCCGCTGCTGCTGTGGGGCGAACGGGACATGGTCGAACGGGTCTTCGGCGAGGCGACCGGCTTCCGGTACGACCCGACCTTCGGCGAGCGGATGCTCACCAAGGGCATGGACACCAACAGCTACTTCGAGACACAGATCCACGGCCCGCTGTCCTGGGGCGACCTGCGGCGCGTCGTCATCAGCCACCGGGACAACGGCGACGCGCCGCCCTCCAGGCGCGACGGGCACCTGCCCACCCACGAGCGCGCCGAGGAGATCGCCGACAGGCTCCGCGCGTTCGCGGCGAAGAAGGGCTACGCCTTCACGGTGGAACTGCGCCGGTCCGACGCGCCGCCGGTGCTCAACCGCCTGGCCGACGCCTTCGCCCCCACCCCGCAGCAGCCGCATCCGCAGCCCGAGCAGCCGCAGCCCGAGCATCCGCAGCCCGAGCAGCCGCAGTCCGAGCATCCGCAGTCCGAGCATCCGCAGCCCGAGCAGCCGCAGTCCGAGCTGACGCCGGTGCCCGACGCCGGGCACTTCGGACCGGCCACCGAGCACACGCCGCCCGCGGGCCCGCCGGTCACCGACCGCCGCGGCGAGCTGCGTGCCGCACTGGTCCACCACGAGGCCTCGGGCGCCCACCGGCTGGACGACCCGGGCGTCGACGAGCAGACCCGGCAGCGGATGGCCGACACCCTGGACCGCTTCCCGGGCGACGAACGCTTCCTCACCGTGGCGATGCACACCGGCACCGACGGCGTCCCGCGCTGGCGGGGCACCCGGGTCACCGAGGGCGAAGTCGCCGACCTGATCGTCTCGTTGCACGAACAAAGGACCTGGGACGGCCGCAAGCCCGTCCAGCTGGTGGCCTGTTCGTCGGCCCGCGAAGGCGCGCAGTCGTTCGCCGCTGGCGTGCTGCGGGAGCTGCGCCGTCGACTTCCCGGCCTGGACCTGGAGGTCTACGCCCCCAGCGGCCTGGCCTGGTTCGCGCCCCCGGTCTCGGGGCCGTTCCGTAGCGATCCGCACGGCCCCGGAGCGCTGGTGGTCGGGCGGCAGGTCGCCTTCGACGGCTCCGGCCGTCCCGTCCTGGTGGAGGGCGGCGGCTGGGTGAGCCTGAGCGCTCCGCGGGACGCGTCCCCCGAAGCCCCGCCCGTGGTGCGCACCCTCGGCGCCCACCTGCCGGTGGACGCGAGCCTTCCGCCGCGTTCGACGTCGGCGCCCGAGGGATACGCCGTGATCCCGGGCGGATCCCCACCGCGCGAACGGGAGTTGTCGGCACACGACGAGGCGGTGGCGTTCACCGGACGCCGGCGCAAGGGCGGGATCCACGACGACGACTCGGAGTCGGGTTCGGGCTCGGACCCGGGCGAGGGCCCGAGCTCGGGCAAGCGCATCCGGCCGAACGACCCCTCCGACTCGGACGAGGAGATGGCCTCGGACGACGATGCCGACAGTGACCTCTCCTACACGTCGGAGGACTACCGCGACTTCCTGCGGACCGTGGACACCCGTTCCGACCTGCTCGCGGAGTTGTGGGGGAGGGCCGAGGCGGGCAACGCCTCGAACGCGGTCCTCGACCGGATCACCGCCGAGCGCGACGTGCTGACGGCCATCCAGAACGTCGGCCCGGTCCACTCGGTGCGGGCGGTCGACGCGCTGCTGGGTCTGCTGAACCCCGCAACGGAGAACCGGCGCGAGGATCTGACCCTGCGGCGCGACGACCTGGCCGGCCGGAACGTTGCGCTGCCCTCCGCCGACCGGTTCCAGGCGCTCCACACCGAGGTGATGAGCCGCTACGACCCCGAGGGCGGGAACCTCGTCCACGACTGCGAACTGCGGGCCCACGCACTGTCCGAACTCATCAATGCGGCGAACCCCGGGATCGGCCGCCGACACCTCGCCAAGGTCTGGGCCCGTCCCGCGGCCGGGCACGAGCGCCTCCACCCGCACTACCGGTGGAACCACCACGTCGCGGTGCTGGTCGAGACGGCGGAAGGCGGCCGGGTGATCGATCCGCTGCTCTTCCCCGACCGCGCGGTCACCCTGGCGGACTGGCGCGACGCGCTCTCCGTGCCCGGACAGGGGGCACCACTGGTGCACCACGCGCCGTGGGAGTTCTTCGGAGCCCCGAACCGCGAGGGCCGGCCGGACGTCGAGTCCGCCGCCCTGATCGACGAGACGACCAGGGCGCAGATCGACGCGTGGAAGCGCGGGGACCTGACCCCGATACAGGACTCGCAGTCCTTCGGAGAGACCGACCCCAAGGGCACCGGCACCACCGGCGCCAGGAGCACCGAGGCCGTCACGTCCGACCTGGTCAACCTGGTGCTGTCGGGCAAGCAGAAGTCGAACGACGCGCAGGGGGAGGGGAAGCCGGAGGAGACGACGCAGGGGAAGGGCAAGGAGAAGGCCGAGGCCGACGCCGACGAGACCGTCCAGGACACCCCCGCACCGGATCCCGACTCGGTGGAGGCGGCGACGCTGGTCCTGGACGACTCCCTCCTCGCCCCGCTCTTCGCCGGCACCGACGTGACCAAGACCTACGCCGTCATCGGCCTGGAACTGAAGGGCGACAAGAGCTGGCAGACGACCGAGGCCGTCACCAACGGCAGGGACGACGCCATCAACGACAGCCGGTCGCTGGAGGCCGCCACCCGGTGGGCGAACGAGAACGGCCTGCGGACGCAGCGCTACGACGCCGAGGTGAAGGGGCTGGCGAAGGCCTTCCAGCAGATGCAGGACTGGGGCTTCGCGCCGGTGCCCCGCCCCCCGGGCAGGCCGCACGGCAAGCCACCGGAGAAGGCCACCCCACGGCCCGGCGCCGAACCGCCCTCCCAGCCCGAGGGCGTGCTCACCGTGCTCTCCTCCCGGGGCACGTGCGAGAGCTGCAAGGCCGTCGTCAAGGACTTCCAGGAGGCGTTCCCCGGGGTCGGCGCCTACGTGGGGTACACGATCGCCGCCAAGCAGAAGTCGACGCTGTCGATCCAGACCCGGACGTACACCACGAGGAACGGCGACGAGGTGGAGGGCCCCCTGGAGTACGGCTGGACGCAGACGACCAGGCTCAACTCCACCAGCGCGTACGTGCCCAAGGGGAAGGACATCGCCTTCAAGTACTTCCCCTCGAAGGACGGCGAGTCCGCCTGGGCCGAGCGGCTCGAGGCCAGGGCGGCCGAGGAAGCGGCCGCGGCGCAGCGCGCCGCGGAGGAAGCGGCGCGGGCGGCCGAGGCCGAGGCCGTGAACGTGGTCAACCGGGCGGTCAGGCCGAAGACGGCGGAGGAGGTCACGAGGTTCGCCACGTCCTACACCGGAACGGCGGAGGACTTCGTCACCCAGCTGAACAAGCACATGAAGAAGGGCGTCCTGGCGTGGAAGCCCACCCCTGAACTGCTGAGCGCCCTCCCGCTCTGGTTCAAGCGCGACCCGCGGCCCGACCTCACCGGCAGCACCGGCTGAACCGGCCGGCCGGGGACCCGCCCCACCCGGTGAACGCCGCCCGCGCCGGGCGCCGTTACCCGGGTGAGGGCGCCCCGGCCGCGGGGCCGGCACGCGACCGGGAGCAGGACGTGGAGCAGCAGCAGGAGCACGCGCAGGCGGGCGGGTTCCGCCTGGCGGCGGTGTTCGACGTGATCGACCCGGTGACCGGGCCGGAGTTCTCACCGGACCGCGAGCTGGTGGAGGACGCGACGGAACGGGCCGTGCTGGCCGGGTACCTACGGGCCGGCGCAGCGGTGCTGATGACGCCGATGCTCATGGACGACGTCTTCGACTCCTCCCGCCGGGGCGCCGTCCCGCTGAACTACCGCACCGACGGCGAGTGGATCTGGACCGACACCGTCACCTACTACCTGGAGGAGTACGACCTCGCGCCCGAGCCCGGGCTGCTGGCGCACCTGCGCGCGCGGGCGGACGCACGCCCCCGGCCGGACGCGGCGACCCTGGAGCGGGCGGCCGACTTCGTCCTCAACCCGCCGCGGCCGGCCGAGCCGGTGTGGCGCCCGGACACCGGCTGAACCCGACGCGCCCCGCCGTCCGTGGGACAGGAGAGGGGCTGCTCCGTCGCGCGACCGGTGAGGTCGGGACGGGCCCGCCCCTGTCGGGCGTCGTCGTCGAGGACCAGGAGACCTGGGTGGGCAAGGTGCGCAGCGGACGGGACAGTCAGCCGTCGGGCGGGGGTATCCAACTGCCCGCCGTGGCCTGGGCGGTGCCCGAGCCGGCCGGGGAACCGGAGACTCCGGGGACGGCCGGGCAGGCGGGGACGGCCGGGGAGTCCGGCACGGGCACGGCCCGCACCGCGGCGACCGGACCCGCGGCGGTGGGCGCCACCGGGGCGGTGCCCGCGGTCGGGAACGCGGCGGCGACGCGGGCCCCGGCGGCGCGGCAGGGCCGCGCCGGGGTGAGCGCCGCGCCCGCACCGGCGGGAGCGGCCGAGCAGGAGGGCGGCCAACGCCGCATCCCCAAGCCGATGGTGGCCGCCGCGGTGATCGCCGGCCTGGTGCTGGTCGGCGTGCCGCTGGGCGTCTCCGGGTTCGGCGGGGACGGCCCCGGCACGCCCGGCGCCGACGGCCCGCTGCCCGGCGGGTACTCCCAGCCGGACGGCGGCGGCGACGGCTACGTACCGGGCGCCGACGCGCCCGGCAACCCGCCCGGCGACCAGCCCCTGCAGCCGGGCCAGCCCGGCCAGCCGGGTCAGCCGGCCGGCGCCCCGCCCGGCGAGGGCGTCGCCCCCGCCGCCGGGATCGCCGCCGCAGCCCTGCCCGGCGCCTTCCAGGCCCCCGACACGGTCCAGGGCGCGCCGCTCACCGGCCACGCCGCCGGCACTCCGGGCACACCCGCGGCACCCCAGGGCACCGGGCAGGGCACCGGCCAGGGCGCCGGCGCACCGCAGACCCAGCCCCAGCAGCCGCCCGCCGCCCAGCAGCCCCCGGCCGCCCAGCAGCCCGCCCCGCCCCCGGCCAAGCCCACCCAGCCGGCCCCGCCGCCCCCGCCCCCGCCCGCGCCGCGCACCTACAACGCCGTGGCGGGCCCCGGCTGCGGCGGGTCCACCTCCATGCAGCAGAACGGCTGGTTCGACAAGGGCCAGGAGGGCTGGCGCAGCAACTCCGGCGGCTACACCGGTGACGGCTGCGGCGGCGGCTTCACCTCGGTGCCGATGTCCGGCGACGCCAACGACGACAAGAGCAACTCGGTGGTGTGGACCTTCACCACCGGCTCGCTCACCACCGGCACCTGCGACCTGTCGGTGTACGTGCCCAACGGGGACCTCAAGGCCGTCGGCGGCGCCCCGACCTACTACACCGTGCAGAACAAGGCCTTCGAGGTGGACCAGACCGCCCACCGGGGCCAGTGGGTCTCCGCGGGCACCTTCCCGCTCAGCGGCGGAAGGATCGCCGTGGTGCTGCACAGCCGCGGCCAGGACTGGAAGGGCGGCACCAAGACCTACGCCCACCACGCCGCCTCCGCCGTCCGGGCCAACTGCACCGGCTGACCCCGCCCGCCCCCACCCCCCGGCGCCCCAGCCCCCACCCCCGCGCACACCAGCACCACCGGCACCACAGCCACGAACGACGGAGGAGAACGCCCCATGAACCGCCATGTGCTGACGGTCTGTGCGGAGCCGAGCGACGGTGGCTACCGCACGATCGGCGCCGCCCTGGAGGCGGCCCGCAGCGGAGCGGTGATCAGCGTCCGCCCGGGCCGCTACGAGGAGAACCTGGTGATCACCAAGATGGTGACCATCACCGCCGAGGAAGCCCGCGGCAGCGTACGCGTCAGCCCCCGGCGCGGCGCCGTGGTCCAGGTCGTCGCCGAGGCCGTCCAGCTCACCGGCCTGGTCCTCCAGGGCCAGGACGAGGAACTGCCCACCGTCGACGTCCCGCGCGGCCAGGCCGCCCTGCAGGACTGCGAAGTGGCGGGCAACTCCTGGACGGCCGTCCTGACCCGCCAACAGGGCTCGCTCGCGATGCGCGGCTGCCGCGTCGTCAACCCCGCCGGCGCCGGCATCGTCGAGACCTCCACCGGCACCAGCGTCATCGAGGACTGCGTGATCGAACACCTCGGCAGCTCCGCCGTGGTCATCGGCGAGAGCGCCAACCCCGTCGTGCGCAACTGCGTCATGCGCGACGCCCGCGGCAACGGCGTGTGCGCCAACGGCGAGGGACGCGGCTCGATCGAGGACTGCGAGATCTCCGCCACCGACAAACCCGGCATCGCCCTGGAGGAGAACAGCTCCACCCGGGTCCTGCGCACCACCGTCCGGGACGCCTCGATCGGCGTCTACGTCGGCTCCGCCGCCCAGGTGGTGCTGGAGGACTGCACGGTCAGCGCCACCCGCGGCCACGGCCTGGTCCTGGCCGGCGGCACCGACCCGCTGGTGCGGCGCTGCCGCACGGTCCGCACCCGCGGCCACGGCATCCACGTCACCGGCCGCTCCCGGGGCCGCCTCGAGGAGTGCGAGGTGGCCGGCTCGGAGACGGCCGGGATCCTGGTGGACGAGTCCTCCAGCCCCGTCCTGACCCGCACCGCGGTCGCCGACAGCGCCGGTCCGGGAGTGGAACTGACCGGCGAGAGCGCCGCCGAGTTCGACCGGCTGGAGGTACGCGGCGCGGCCGGCGCCGGGGTGAGCGTGCGCGACGGCGCCAACCCGCTGCTGCGCCGCCTGGACGTCGCCGAGGTGCACGGCCACGGCGTCGAGGTGTTGCGGGAGGGACGCGGGCGGCTGGAGTCCTGCCTGCTGTCCGCCACCGGGCTGGCCGCGCTGCGGGTCACCGACGGCGGCAACACCCAGGTCGGCGGCTCCACGGTGCGCGGCGCCGCCCCGGCCGCCAGCACCGCCAGGACCGGCGCGGTGGCCGGGGTCGAGGTCGGCCCCGGCGGCGTCGTCTCGCTGCGCGACTGCGACATCGCCGAATGGACCGGCGAGGGCGTCCTGGTCGAGGACGGCGGCGAACTCACCATGGCCCGCGGCCGGGTGCACGGCAACCGCCGCCACGGCGTCCTGCTGGGAGCGGGCAGCCGGGCCGCGCTGACCGGCTGCGAACTGACCGACAACGCCGGCGACGGCCTGCGCGTGGAGTCCGAGGAACCGGTGCGGGTCACCGGGTGCACCGTCGCCGGCAACCGCGGCTCGGGGCTGCGCCAGACCCGGGCCGGCAGCCGGCTGGCCGTGCAGGACCTGACCAGCCGGGACAACGGCCGCGCCGACAGCCACGGCAGCGCGAGCGCCGGGGCCCAGGACGGCCCCGCGGCGGTCCGGCCCGCCGGCGCGCCCGACGGCACCGGAACCGACGCCGGGGAGCGCGCCGCCGCAGGCCCGGTGCCGCACCAGGGCGCCGCCCCGGCGCCGCCCGAGCCGCAGGGACCGCAGGCCGCCCTGCAGGCACTGGTCGGCCTGGAGGGCGTCAAGGACCAGGTGGCCACCCTGGTCAACCTCAACAAGCTGGCCCGGCGCCGCGAACAGGCCGGGATGCCGGCCCTGCCGATGGGCCGCCACCTGATCTTCGCCGGGCCCCCCGGCACCGGCAAGACCACCGTCGCCCGCCTCTACGGCGCCATCCTCGCCGAACTCGGCGTCCTGCGCAGCGGCCACCTGGTCGAGGTCGCCCGCGCCGACCTGGTCGCCTCGATCGTCGGCGGCACGGCGATCAAGACCACCGAGGTCTTCCAGTCGGCGCTCGGCGGCGTGCTGTTCATCGACGAGGCGTACGCGCTGTCCGCCGGATCGGGGGGCACCGGGCCGGACTTCGGCCGCGAGGCGATCGACACCCTGGTCAAGCTGATGGAGGACCACCGCGACGACGTGGTCGTGATCGTCGCCGGGTACTCGGAGGAGATGCGCGAGTTCCTCGCCTCCAACCCGGGCCTGGCCTCCCGCTTCAGCCGCACCGTGGAGTTCCGCAACTACGCGCCCGAGGAACTGGTCACCATCGTCGAGCGGGCCGCCACCGCGCACGGCTACGAACTCGACGCCGCCGCCGTCGAGGCGCTCGGCACGCACTTCACGCGGATGCCCAAGGGCGCCGACTTCGGCAACGGCCGCGCCGCCCGCAAGGTGTTCGAGGAGATGGTCGACCGCCAGGCGTCCCGGCTGGCCGAACTCGCCGAGGTCACCGACGCGGACCTGCCGCTGCTGCTGCCCGAGGACCTCGGCGCCGAGGCCGCCGCCGCGGCCCGCGCGGACGCCGGCGCGGCCGCCACCGGCGGCGGGAGCACCGAACTGCTGGACCAGCTGCGCTCGATGGTCGGCCTCGCCGCCGCCAAGGAACAGGTCGAGAACCTGGTCAACCTCATCACCCAGGTGCGCCGCCGGGAGGAGGCCGGCCTGCCCACCGCGAAGATCAGCCACCACCTGGTCTTCGCCGGGCCGCCCGGCACCGGCAAGACCACCGTCGCCCGCCTCTACGGCGAACTCCTCGCCGAGCTCGGCGTGCTGCCCGGCGGGCGGCTGGTCGAGACCGCCCGCGCCGACCTGGTCGGCCGCTACATCGGCCACACCGCCCAGCTCACCCGGGACGCCTTCGAACGCGCCCGCGGCGGCGTGCTCTTCATCGACGAGGCCTACACCCTCACCCCGCGCGGCGGCGCCGCCGGGGGCGACTTCGGGCAGGAAGCGGTCGACACCCTGATGAAGCTGATGGAGGACCACCGCGACGAAGTCGTGGTGATCGTCGCCGGCTACCAGGAGGAGATGCAGGGCTTCCTCGCCTCCAACCCCGGCCTGGCCTCCCGCTTCTCCCAGCAGATCGCCTTCGACCACTACAGCGCGGACGAACTCGTCACCATCGTGCGGCTGCAGGCCGAACAGGCCGGCTACGTCTGCGCACCCGAGACCCTCACCGCCCTGACGCAGCTGTGCGAAGCCGTCCCGCGCGACCGCAACTTCGGCAACGGCCGCTTCGCCCGCCAGACGCTGGAGGCGATGGTCACCCGGCAGGCCGGGCGCCTGGCCCGGCTCGACATCGCCGACGTGTCCGAGCTGAGCCTGCTGCTGCCGCAGGACATCCCCGCCCTGTTGCAGGGGAGCGGCGTGTGACGGGCGGCCGCTCCCGTCCGCGCCGCGCCGAGGGGGCGCGCCGCACGGGGCCCGCCTCGGCGGTGTCCGCCGTGCTGTGCTGCGGCGTCCTGCTGGCGGCGGCCGCCCCGGCCGGCGCCGCGCCCGGCGCCCCGGCCCCCGGCACGGAGCCGCCCGGCACGCCGCAGACCGCCGCGACGGGCACCGCCCGTCCGGGGCAGGCCCCCTCCGGCGGCGAGGCGGGGGCGCTGCCCGTGATCGGTCAGAACCGCGGCGCGGGCCGCCCAGACGGCTGCGTGAAGCCCTCCGACAAGGACACCGACCGGCTGCCGTGGGCCCAGGCCTTCCTGCGCCCCGAGGCCGCCTGGCAGCTCGGCCGCGGCGCCGGGGTGACCGTCGCCGTCGTCGGCTCCGGCGTCGACCCTGCCTCCGGCGTCCTGGGCGACCGCCTGGTGCCGGGACCGCGTGAGTACGGCGACGGCGGCTCCACCCGCGACTGCGTCGGCCACGGCACCTTCCTCGCCGGGCTGATCGCGGCCCGCCACCGGGACGGCGTCGGCTTCGCGGGCATCGCCCCCGAGGCGCGGATCCTCGCCGTGGCCGTGACCGACGACGCCGGGAACACCACCGCCGCCCTGCTGGCCAAGGGCATCCGGGACGCGGCCGACGGCGGCGCCCGGGTGATCGCGGTGGCCCTGCCCGTCGTGGCGGGCAACCAGGACCTGGCGGACGCGGTCCGCCACGCCGACGGCAAGGGCGCCCTGGTGGTCGCCCCGGCCGGCCCCGACCAGGGCGGCGGCTCCGGGGGCGGGCCCGCCGCGGCCCCCGCGGAGGTCCTGACGGTGTCCGACCTGGCCCCGAACGGCGCCCCGCCCGGCGGCGGCCAGGACTCCGGCGGCCAGGGCGGCCAGGGCGGCCAGGGCGGTCCTGGCGGCTCCGGCGGTTCGGTCGCCTCGGGGGGCTCCGGCGCCCCGGGCGGCGGGGCCGGGCGGATCGACCTGGTGGCCCCGGGGGACGCGATGATGAGCGTCGGTCCCGGCGGCAAGGGCTACTTCACCGGCTCGGGGCCCAGCTTCGCCACCGCCGTGGTGGCCGGCACCGCCGCCCTGGTCCTCGGCTACCGGCCGGACCTCGACCCGGCCGGGCTGAAGGACCGTCTGACCTCCACCGCCTACCACCCGGGCACCGCCCTGCCGGACCCCCGCCTCGGCTACGGCACGGTCGACCCGGCGGCCGCCGTCGGCGCCCCGGCCCCGGCCGCCCCCGCCCCGTCCTCCCGCCCGGTCCCGTCCGCGGCCGCACTCCAGCCGCCGCCCCCGGACCCCGCCGGCCGCCAGGCCGTCATGACGGCGGGCGCCGTCCTCACCGCCGTGGCCCTGGTCACCGGCACCGCACTGGTCTGCGCGGCCGGCCGCCGCCGCTCCTGGCGCCCCGGACGCTGGCAGGCCTGACGGCTCTGCCCGGCCCGGGCCCGGTCCCGGGCCCGGGGGTGCCCCGGTTCTCCGCCCGCGCCGCACGCACCCCGACGCCGCCCCGCCCGCCCCGCAGGAGCCGGCGGGCCTGACGGGCCCGTTCCTGCCCCGAGCCGGCCCCGGGGCCGGCTCGGGGCTCCTGTCCTCGGGGCGAGGCTTCCGGAGCCGGCAACGTCGCCACCGGACTCATCCCCGCACCACCGGCAGGCCCGACGCCCGGCCCGGCCGCCGGGAGCGGCGGTGCCTCAGAGACTCATCCCCTCGGCGACCGCGGCGGCGAGTTCGAGGTGGGCGCGGCGGGTGCGGTGGCGGAGCTTCGCGGGATCGAACGTCCCGCCGAGGGCCAGGTGTTCGTCGAAGGGCAGGACGACGGCGGCCCGGCAGAGGCTCTCGAAGTGCGCCACCAGGTTCTCCGCCTTCACGACCCGGGCCGTGCCGCGGATGCCGGAGATCAGCGTCACGCTGCGCCGGGCCAGCGGGCCGTACCCGTTCGCGTGCAGCCACTCCAGGGTGGCGCCGGCGCCGCTCGCGCCGTCGATGCTGGTGGTGGCGGCGATGACCAGCTGGTCGGCGAGGTCGAGCACGGCGCGCATGGAGCTGTGCAGCAGGCTGGTGCCGCAGTCGCTGAGGACGATCGGGTACTGGCGGGCGAGCAGGTCGACCAGCTGCCGGTAGTCCTCGCCGCCGAAGGAGGTGGCGACCGCCGGATCCGGGTCGTTGGCCAGGACCTCCAGCCCGCTGGGGGTCAGCGAGGTGAAGCGGCGGATGTCCATGTAGCCGGTGATCGAGGGCGCGGCGGCCAGCAGGTCCTGGACGGTGGCTGCGGTCTCCCGGCGGACCCTGCGGCTCAGGGTGCCGGTATCCGGGTTGGCGTCGACGGCGATCACCTTGTCGGACCGGGTCTCGGCGAGGACGGAGCCGAGCGCCAGCGTCGCGGAGGTCTTGCCCACACCGCCTTTGAGGCCGACGACGGCGATCCGGTAGGAGCGGTGCAACGGCGTGCGGATGACGGCCTCCAGCCGCTCCCGCTCGCCCCGGCCGAGGCCGGTGCCGAGGCCGATCCCGCGCAGGCCCCGCCGCGCGGCGGGCGCGGTGGGCGCGGCGGGCACGCCGACCGCCGGCACGGGTCGTGCCGCCTGCACCGGTGGTTGTACAACCGGTGCGAGAGGTACGACCGGTGCGGGCGGTGCGACTGGCGCGGGCGGTACGGCGGGGGCGAGGGCCTGCCGGGGCCGGGGCTCAGTCAGCTGCGGCGGGGGCGGCGTCTGCGGGGCGAGGCCGGCGGGCACCGGCCGGGCCTCCGGGGGCACGAGCACCGTGCCCATGGCGTCCAGCGGCCGGTGCCACTGCGGCCGGGCCTCCTGCCGCGGTGCGACGGGCCCGTACACGGGGGCGAGGTCCCAGTCCGCGTCCTGCTCCAGCCGTCGTACCCGCTCGATGACCGTGTGGTCGCCCGTCACGCCATCGCCTCCTGCCATGTAGCCCCGGCCCCCGCCACCCCCCTCAACGGCCCGGGGCGGCGAACCCGTTCAACGCCGCAGCCCGCGGCGGCCCGCGGCGGGCCGGGCCGGGCCGCCGGGTCCTGTCAGGGCAGCGGCTGGTCGACCGCGGTGGCCACCGGGGCGGGCAGTTCGCGCATGTCGGCGAAGGTGCGGGTACCGGGGCCGAGGGGCCCGGCACGGTGCGGCTCAGTGCGGGTGGCCCAGGTACGGGAAGGCCGGCAGCAGGTCGGTGTGCGGACCGATGTGGTCGGTGGGCACCTTGCCGTCCGTCAGCATCGACAGCCGCGCCGACGTCACGTCGTCGCTCAGCGTGCGCCCGTTCGGATAGCCCGCCGGACGGGTGCGGTCGTAGCGCAGGATGTCCGGCAGCACCACCCGCAGCTGCGCCTCGGCCGCGTCCGTCGTGTAGTCGCCGAAGTGCTGCAGCACGGCCGTCCACGGCTCGCGGTAGGTCTGCCAGTCCTCGGCCGGCTCCCCGGCGTTGTACGCGTCCTTGACGTCCTCCGCGTTGAAGTACGCCGTCAGCGACGGGTGCGCACCGCGGTCCACCGACACCAGCCCGCCGTCCCTGCGCACGCTCACCCGCGCCCACACCCCGATCTGCGGCGCGTCGCCGAACTCCGCGTCCGGCGCCTCCAGCACGATCCCGAACACGTTCTTGTCCGCGCCCCAGTCCACCCCCGTCCACTGGAACTTGTCGACGATTCCGTCCAGGTCGGCGAAGAACGGGTCGCTGCGCAGCCCCGCGCTCACCCGGTACGGGCCCGCCTCGACCACCGCCGGGGTGCCCGTGAAGCTCACCGGCGCCCCCGACATCAGCGGCTCGCCCGTCGCCTCGTGCCCGCGCGCCCCCTCACCGGTGGCACGCCGCACCGTCATGGTCTGCGCGCCGTCCACCGGTTCGGAGAAGGTGAAACTGAAACCGAGGTCGGCCCGGTTGTCGCCGTCGGTGTCGACGTTGATCCGGTACACCGCCTCCGGGTGGAAGGCCTGCCCGCCGCTCGGCGCCACCGGGTTGACGTTCATGATCAGCACCGTCCGGCCCGCCTGCGGCGAGGCGAAGGCGAACAGGTCGGTCAGGTCCAGGCGCGCGTCGCCGTCGGGCGAGCGCAGATTCGGTCCGCTGAGGTGGTGCGACAAGACGGTCTCCTGAGCATCGGCATCGTACGGACGGCCCCACCCCTCCCGGGGCCATTGCTAGCACGCCCGCCCGCCCCCGGCCCGCCGCGCTGCGCCGCGCGGAGGAGGCCCTAGCCGGCGACCGGGGCCTGCGGGGCCTGGTCGGCGAGGGCGTCGAGGTGGGTGCCCAGGCGCTGCAGCAGGGACATCAGCACCCGGTACTCCTCCGGCTCCAGGCACGCCGTCATCCGCGCGCGCAGCTCGGCGACCTGCCCGGACACCCGCCGGTGCGCGGTGGCGCCCTCGCCGGTCAGGGCCACGGCACCGTCCTCGCCGGTGCGCACCCAGCCGCGGGCGGCCAGGGCGTCCAGGTACGGGCGCATGGTCGGCTCCTCGGCGGTGAGGAAGGCCGCCATGACCGCGTCGACCTCGGCGGCGGGCAGCGGGCGGCCGGCGGCCACGGTGTTGAGGACCTGCCACTCGCGCCGGCTCAGCGCGTCGGCGGCGAACAGGCGGGCCATGCTCTGCTCGATGGCGCCGTCGATGTGCCGCAGCCAGTAGCCGAGCGGGCGCTGCTCGCGGACGTTGGGCAGGGCGGCGGCAGCGGTGGAAGCGGTGCCGGTGGTGGTGTCGCTGGTGGTCATGGCGGGATCCCCCTCGGATGCATGTCTTTTTACAACAGTTGTAACCTAGCATGCATGTCGAAGCGGGAACAGGGCACGCAGCAGAAGAGCACGCAGGACGGGCAGGAGGAGGCGCTCGCCGCCGTCGAACGCGCGATGGTCGCCATCCGCCGCAGCCAGACCCGCCGCTCGCTGGGCCGCATCGCGCCGCCCGACGGCGGACCGGCCGTCGACCCCACCCTGTTCTCGGTGCTCGACGCCGTCGAGGCCCACGACGGGCCGTGCGCGGTCACCGACGTCGCCGCGGCCCTCGGCGTCGACCAGCCCCGGGCCAGCCGCCTGGTGCTGCGCACGGTGGAGGAGGGCTGGCTGGAGCGCGGCAGCGACCCGCGCGACGCCCGCCGCACCCTGCTCGCCCTCACCGCGGCCGGGCGCGGGCAGCTGGAGCGCGCCCACCGCTTCCGCCGCGAGGTGTTCGCCCGCGCGATGACCGACTGGCCCGACGCCGACCGCACCGAGTTCGCCCGCCTGCTCACCGCCTTCGTCGCCGGCTTCGGCCGGGCGGTGACGAACCACGAGGAATAGGGGGCCTCAGAAGCCCTGCGGAGCCTGCGCCCCGAGCAGGACCGGCAGCACGTGGTGCCCGTTGGAGATCGTCGACTCGGCCGTCCGTACCCTGGACCCGCGCCGCGACGAGGCCACCGGGTGCTGGAGCGTCGACGGGCGGCAGCGCCCCGACCTCGACGGCGCCCTGGGCTTGTCCCCGCTCACCGATACCCCGCCCGTCCTGCGCCACGCCCTGTACCGGGGCCCGGGCGAGCGGGAGTTCCTGATGGCCTGGATCCGCGTGCCCGACCTGGCGGTCGTCCCCCTCCCGTCAGACCTGTACCCACCTGTGCCGGCACGGGGACGGCCGCGCCACCGTCCGCTACGCGTCGGGCGAACTACCGAGCCGACGTGCTGGTGGACGCCGACGGCCTGGTCGTGGACGGCCCGGGCCTGGCCCACCGCATCGCCTGACGGCGGCTTGCCCGAGAGGCGACCCGGGGGCGGTGTCACGGATCGCGGGGCTGAGGGGTCGAGCATGCGTCAACCCCGGTGCGCTCGTGCACCGTGGCCGCGAGGTCGGGGAGCTGTGCCGTCTGCGCGCTGGTCAACTGCCGTAGGATGCGGGTCTCTTCGTTGTGGTAGGCGTGCAGCGGGGTGCGGGCGGCGGCGGTGAGTGGGGGGTGCGGGTCGGGGTCGGCGGTGGCCTCGTGCGGCGGCTCGGCGGCGGTTGCCGCCTGGGTGGCGAGGCGGTCGGGGGCGGTCTCGATGGCCGCGTGGTAGAGGCTTTCCTTGTTGCTTCGTGATCGTCCGTATGCTGCGTTTCGCGTTCAGGGATACCGCCGCCGGTGAGGACCGCGTCCACGTGCTCGCGGTGGTGCGCTGCATCGTCGTCGTTGAGTCGGTGGCTTTCGTGACGGTCGGCCGGGACCTGGGGGGCGACGGCTTCACTCACCGATGGCTTCACTCATGCCTGCTGTGTGGGCATGCTGGATCTGCCGGCTCTGCGTCGCTATCTGCCCGACCCTGTCCACCTTGCCGGGGACCCGTGGATCATGCCGTACCTGGCCAGGATCGCGATCGGCCCGGAGCTGTCCGACGATATGACCCCCGGCCTCGCTGAGCGGATCCGTGCCCTGCACGAGGAGGAGGTGGCGCTCTACCCGCGGTGGGCTGCCGAGTTCGCCTCGCTGCTCGCTGCCTGAGCCGGGGGCCCTCCGGCGGGCCCGCCGGTGGGGGTGGTGTGGCGGGCGATCAGGGCCCGCCGGTGGGGGTGGTGTGGCGGGCGATCAGGGCGTGCGGCGCGTCGGGGCAGGGGGTGGCGCGTTTGGGTAGCGTGGGGAAGCAGGTGCCGCTGCGGTTCGGTACCGCGATCTGGTGCTCCGTCTCCAGCGAGGGCGGTACCCGCGCCCCGGGGCAGGACGCGGGTGCCGCGCGCGTGGGTGACGCTTACCCCGGTGGGGTGCACCACCGCGTGGTACCGGCCGTCGCGTCGGGTCGCCCGGCGCTGCGGCGAGAGCACCTGGTAGCGCGGCGCGAGCAGGGCCAGTGCCGCCGGCGTGGCCGCCAGGACCGCGTGCGAGGCGCCCGCCGCGCCGGTCGCCGTGTTCGGCGCGCAGCCGAGCGTGGCGATCGCGGCCGGTACCCGCAGTGTCACCCGGGTCGGCCGGCTCGCGGTGGTGTGCCGGGCTTGGGCGGCGACCGTCTCGCGGAAGTCCTCGGCCGTCGGCGCGTACGCCGGCTCCACCCGCTCCATCCGCTCCTGGTCCACCGCTCGCTCTCCTTGATCCACTGTCCGGCGCGGCGGATCCCAGCAGGAGCCCGTACCCGGCCGGGGACCGGCGGATACCCCTGTGACCAGCGGCTTTCCACGATCCCGCACCCGTGCGCCGCCACCGCGTCCGACCGGTACCGGTGCTCCACCAGGCACGGCCCGAACACTCGCCTGCCCGCGCCGGCGAAGCCGGGATTGACGAACAGGCGCAGTTCCTCGGCCGGCCCCTGGCGCAGCAGCGCTGCCACCGGCCCCGCGTCCCCGAAGCAGGCCAGTGGCCCGCCCGCCCGTTCCTTGGCCCGCGCCACCGTCCGGGCGAGCTCGCCGCTCAGCACCTCGGTGCGCGGCCACGCCTGCCGCGGCCACGCCTGCCGCGGGCGCCCCGAGCGGGACACCGCGAATTTCGCCGGCGCCCCGATCGCCCGGCTGAACTGCCAGTCCGCGTCCTCGGGGTGGAGCGCCGTCATCCGCTCCCAGTGCCCCAGGTGCCCCTCGTGCGTCATCGGCCGGCTCGGCAGGATTCCCCGAGGCGCCCGCCGGCAGCCTGTTGGACGAGGCCCGCAGATCCGCGCTCCACGGCCGGTTCGGCCCCTGGTTCCACAGCTGCCAGTCGGCGCCCGGCACGTCACTGTCGACGAAGCTGTCCGCCGGTACCTGCATCGCCACCACCAGCCGCCCCGCACCGCCCGTGCGCCCCCGCCTCGTCCATACCGCGTCTCCTTGCGCGCCACGGTAGGGCGGGGGTGCGACAATTTCCGCTCGACGCCCGGGATGCTGACGCTCGATCAGGCACGCAGGCGGGCAGGCGGGCAGGCGGGCAGGCGGGCAGGCGGGCAGGCGGGCAGGCGGGCAGGCACGCAGGCACGCAGGCGGGCAGGCGGGCAGGCAGGCAGGCGGGCAGGCACGCCGGCGGGCAGGCGGGCGGGCGGGCGGGCGGGCGGGCGGGCAGGCGGGCAGGCGAGCGGGCAGGCGGGCAGGCGGGCGGGCGGGCGGGCAGGCGGGCAGGCGGGTAGGCGGGGAGGAAGCGGGGGGAGGGGGAAGTCGGCCCGGCCGACTTCCCCCTCCCACGCCCGCGGCTCACGCCGTGCGGCGCTGCCTGGCGCGGTGGGCGAGGACGGGGAGTATCCGCTGCCACGCCGGGGACGACTCGGCGATCCGGGAGAAGATCACCTCCAGGTTCCCCGGCTCGCTGCTGTCACGCCCGTGCGCGACCTCCCACGCGTCCAAGTCCTCGATCAGGGCGTCCACCCGGGGATCGTGTGGATCCCACTCCATCGACTCGTCGCAGACCAGGAACAGCCGCACCGTGTCCGGGTCGTCGAAGCTCGCGTTCTTCTCCGCCACGCCCCGCCACATCGCCTCCGGGTCCAGCGCCTGCAGCAGGATCCAGGTGTCCCGTTCCAGCAGCACCATCCGCTCGCTGACCCCCAGCGCCCGCATCCGGTCCAGGATCGCCACCACCTCCGGCGGCAGCGCCAAGCGCTCACCGCTCGCCAAGTCCGCTATCCGGCGCCGGTGTTCGGCCAGCTGCTCGGCCTTGCGCTGCAACTCGGCGTCGATGTCCGCCACCGCCGCCGCGAACTGGGCCGGCCGCGCGTGCAGCAGCGCCCCGATCCGCGCCAGCGGCACCCCCGCCTCCGCGAGCGTCCGCACCCGGATCAGGTCCACCGCCGCCTGCGCGTCGTACCGCCGGTACCCGGAGGCGTCCCGCCCCGGCTCCGGCAGCAACCCCACCTGGTGGTAGTGCCGCACCGTGCGCACGGTGACACCGGCGGTCGCCGCGAGCTGACCGATCGTGAGCAAACGTTTCCTGCCTTCGGATGTGAGGGACACGGGGGCCGGGCCGAGTCTAAGACGAGTACGACAGCCCGGCCCGGCCTGGCAGGACGGCGCCCATGACCACCTGCCGAAAGGCCCATGCCGCGTAACCGGCCGCGCGCACCGCGCACCCGAGCACTCCACGCCGCCCGCACCCGCGCCTGCGCCCCACCCCCGCGCATCCACGGGCTGTCCGCCCGCGCGAGCCCGGCCGTGCACCGGATCGAGGACCGCAGCGACAGCTTCCACCTCCACCCCGGCGCCACCGAGCGCGCCCTGCGGCGCTACCGCGCGTTCCTGCACCCGCCCGGCAGCCGCCCGCTCGACCCACGGGAGTCGATGGTCTCCTGCTGCCCCGGGTGCTCCTTCGACGACGTCCGCCACGCCCGCGACGTACTGGACGAAGCCCTGCAACGCCTGCCGCCCCGCGCCCGCGCCGAACTCGCCTGCCTGGTAGGGCCCCTGGACGCCGGGCTGCGCCGCCGCGCCCTGCCCGACCCGTTCGCCGGCCGGCGCGGATGGCGTACCGCGCCTGCCTGGTACG